>NZ_JACARK010001745.1:0-494 GCF_013386655.1 Pseudomonas sp. K5002
GGCGCTGCACCCGGAGCTGCACAAGCCGAGCGCCGACGGCGAGCTGGCATTGCGCATCGAGCACCTGACCAAGACCTACACCGTCGGCGGCAGCTCGGTGGCGGCCTTGCGCAATGTCTCGCTGCAACTGCCACGGGGCAAGACCCTGGCGATTGTCGGCGAGTCCGGTTCGGGCAAAAGCACGTTGGTGAAAGCCGCGATCCGCCTGGTGGACAGCGACAGCGGCCACGTATGGGTCGGTGACACCGACTTCCTGGCCCTGCGCGGCTCGGCGCTGGCGGCGAATCGTCGGCGCATCCAGATGATTTTCCAGGACCCGTATGGCTCGCTCAATCCTCGGCACCGGGTGGGCGACATCATCGCCCGCGCCGCGCAATTGCGCGGGTTGTCGGCCAAGGATGCGTGGGCTGAAGCCGGAGATTTGCTGGAACAGGTGGGCCTCAAGCGCGACGCCCTCAAGCGCAAGCCCCGGCAGTTCTCCGGCGGCCAGCGCC
>NZ_JACARK010001746.1:0-370 GCF_013386655.1 Pseudomonas sp. K5002
CGATCGGATGTTCCGAACGTTGCTCCAGCGCCGCCGCAAGGCTCAGGCACTCGTCGCTGCCCAGCAGGCTCAACGGGCGGATCGCGCGCAACGCCAGGCGACCTTCGGTAAGGGTGCCGGTTTTGTCGAAAATCACCGTGTCGATCTGGTTCAGGCCTTCCAGCACGTGGCCGCGGGTCAGCAGCAGGCCGAGTTTGTGCAGGGTGCCGGTGGCTGCCGTCAGGGCGGTGGGTGTTGCCAGTGAGAGGGCGCAAGGGCAGGTCGCAACCAGCATCGCCAGGACGATCCAGAACGCCCGTGACGAATCCAGCTCCCACCACACCAGGCCGATGACCGCAGCGGCGACCAATGAGCACAACAGGAACCATTG
>NZ_JACARK010001747.1:0-314 GCF_013386655.1 Pseudomonas sp. K5002
TGGGTTCCGACGGCGGCGGTTCGGTGCGCATTCCCGGCGCCTTTTGCGGTGCATTCGCTCTTAAAGGCTCTCTGGGGCGCATCCCCACCTGGCCCTGGTCCGCCACTGAAATGCTCAGCCACGCCGGCCCGATCACCCGCACCGTGCGCGACAGCGCGTTACTCTTCGATATCCTCTCCGGGCCCGATCCGCTGGATCACCAGGCCTTGCCCGCGCCCACCGAGTCCTACCTGGCGCGCTGCGACCAACCGCTGGGCCCCGTGCGTGTGGCGTATTGCCCGACCTTGTTCGATACGCCGGTGGACCCGGTCATC
>NZ_JACARK010001748.1:0-368 GCF_013386655.1 Pseudomonas sp. K5002
CCAGCCCAGGCAGATCACCGCGGCAATCACCGCCAGGCCCAGCGCGATCAACGGCTCACCGAGGAACTTCAAGGTCAGTGCCACCGGGCTTTCCGGCGACATGGCAACCTTGGCCAGGGTGCTGCCGAGCATCAGGATCACCGGCAACAGGATGATCAGCAGCGACACACCAAAACTCGGCTGGCGCGGCGCCTTGGGCGGTGCGCTGAACAGCGCGCCAATGTCGGCCGGCTCATCCACGTGCATGCGCTTGGACAGCCAGTTGCCGTACAGCGGGCCGGCCAGAATCACGGCCGGCACTGCCAGGCAAAAGCCCAGCAACATGGTCAGGCCCAGGTCGGCGTGCAACGCGCTGACCGCAATCAGCG
>NZ_JACARK010001749.1:0-446 GCF_013386655.1 Pseudomonas sp. K5002
TGGGCCTGGGCGCCGAGATTCGCGGCTATGGCGTCAGCGCAGGCGGCACCCTGACCTTGCAGGCCAACAAGGTGCAGATCGGCCAGAGCCCGCAGGCGCCGGATGCCAAGACCTTGCAGTTGGCCGGGGATTTTTTCAACAAGGGTTTTTCGGCCTATGACATTACCGGCAACGAAGGATTGCTGGTCGCCGATGGTACTCAGGTGGATGTGAACGTGCCGGCCTACCGGCTCTCGGAGCAGGCCGCCACGACGCCGGGTGGCGGCGATGCGGCCAGCGTGATGGAGCGCTGGACCCCGCCGCTTTACCAGGAAGACGCGAGCAAGGGCGTACTCGGCCAACGCCGTGGCGCCAGCCTGACCCTTTCCGCCGGCCACCTGGAGTCGCCTGCCGAGCAACTGCCGACAACCGCGCTGGTGGTCGGCAAGGGCGCGGTGATCAGCGTC
>NZ_JACARK010001750.1:0-426 GCF_013386655.1 Pseudomonas sp. K5002
GGCTGCAGCTGCAAGCCCCCTGGCTGCTGAACTGCGCCGGCGCCTGGGCCGGCACCGTGGCCGCGCACTTTGGCGAACCGGTGCCGATGACCTCGGCGCACCCGGCGATGCTGGTGACCGAGCCGTTGCCGGTGGTGATGGACGTGAGCACCGGGGTCGAAGGCGGCGGGATTTATGCGCGGCAAGTCGCCCGGGGCAATTGCATCCTCGGTGGCGGGCGCGGCTTTGCCCTGGGCCCGCAACAAGCCCGCCCGGGGCAAGCGGCGGTGCTGGAGATTCTGCGCAATGCCGGCGAGTTGTACCCGTTCCTCAAGGGTGCCCAGGCGATCCGTACCTGGAGCGGCACCGAAGGTTATCTGCCCGACCACGAACCGGTGATCGGCGACAGCAGCACCCAACCCGGCCTGCTCCACGGTTTCGGCTTTG
>NZ_JACARK010000184.1:0-22651 GCF_013386655.1 Pseudomonas sp. K5002
GCCCGGGTGATCCGGACCTGCTGACGTTCCGCGCCTTGCGCTTGATGCAACAGGCCGACGTGGTGCTGTACGACCGCCTGGTGGCGCCGGCGATTCTTGAATTGTGCCGTCGCGATGCCGAGCGGGTGTATGTCGGCAAGCGTCGCGCCGACCATGCGGTGCCGCAGGACCAGATCAACCAGCAACTGGTGGACCTGGCCAGGCAAGGCAAGCGCGTGCTGCGGCTCAAGGGTGGCGATCCGTTCATCTTTGGGCGTGGCGGTGAAGAGATCGAAGAGCTGGCGGCCCATGGCATCCCGTTCCAGGTGGTGCCGGGTATTACCGCGGCCAGTGGTTGCGCGGCGTATGCCGGTATTCCGCTGACCCACCGCGACTATGCGCAATCGGTTCGCTTCATTACCGGGCACTTGAAGGACGGGACTTCGGACCTGCCGTGGAGTGACCTGGTGGGCCCTTCGCAGACCCTGGTGTTCTACATGGGCTTGATCGGGTTGCCGATCATCTGCGAACAGCTGATCAAGCATGGTCGTTCGGCGGATACGCCGGCGGCGTTGATCCAGCAGGGCACCACGTCCAACCAGCGGGTGTTTACCGGCACCCTGGCTGACCTGCCACGCATGGTGGCGGAGCATGAGGTTCATGCGCCGACACTGGTGATTGTGGGAGAAGTGGTGCAGTTGCGTGAGAAGCTGAAGTGGTTTGAAGGCGCTCAGTCGCAAGTCTGATAACCGCGACAGATGTTCAACTGTAGGAGCGAGCTTGCTCGCGAAAAACTCAAGGTCACCGCGTTCATTCAGCATGAGCGCGTTATCGTTGACGACCTTCGCGAGCAAGCTTGCTCCTACAGGGCTTGGATCAACTCCAAATCCCTTTCCCGCTCAACCGCTCCCGGTCATGCTCCGCCTCAAACGTCTGCAACGGCCCCTTCGGCACAATCCCCGTCGGATTAATCGTGCGGTGACTGGCGTAGTAATGCCCCTTGATGTGAGCAAAATCCACCGTCTCGGCAATCCCCGGCCACTGATACAACTCCCTTAGCCAGTTCGACAGGTTCGGATAATCCGCAATTCGCCGCAGGTTGCATTTGAAGTGGCTGTAGTACACCGCATCAAACCGGATCGCCGTGGTGAAAAGCCTTACATCGGCTTCAGTCAGGTATTCTCCCGCCAGGTAACGATGCTCACCCAAGTGCTGCTCAAGGTGATCCAGTTCGGCAAACACATCATCAAATGCGGCCTCATAAGCCTTTTGTGACGTGGCAAAGCCTGCGCGGTACACACCGTTGTTCACGGCGGGATAGATTCGATCGTTCAGTGCATCAATGGTCGAGCGCTGGGCTTCGGGATAGAAATCCAGTTGATTGCCGGTCAGTTCATTAAACGCACTGTTGAACATGCGAATAATCTCCGCCGACTCATTGCTGACAATCCGCTTGAGCTTCTTGTCCCACAACACCGGCACCGTGACCCGCCCGGTGTAGTTGGCGGTGTCGGCGGTGTAGCGTTGATGCATGAAGGCGAAGTCGTCGAGCTTGTCGCCGCTGGAGCCATGGGCCTTGTCGAAGGTCCAGCCATTTTCCAGCATCAGCCAGCTGACCACGGATACATCGATCAAGCTCTCCAGGCCTTTGAGCTTGCGCAGGATCAATGTGCGGTGCGCCCAGGGGCAGGCGAGGGATACGTACAGATGGTAGCGACCGGCTTCAGCCGCGAAACCGCCTTCGCCGGTCGGGCCGGCTTCACCATCGGCGGTCACCCAGTTGCGGCGTTGCGCCTGCTCTCGTTGGAAGGCGCCGTCTGCGCTACTTTCGTACCACTGGTCATGCCAGCGTCCTTCGATCAGCAAACCCATGACTGACTCCTTGGCTAATAAGCGTTGGAGTGCAGTCTAAAGGTCTGAGTTCGAACAAAAAGCGCAAAGGCTGGGGGTTAATGATCGACTAAATCGATTTGTCCCGGGCATCCCAGTACTGCTGGGCCAGTTCGAACGCCTGTTCCCGCGGGTGGCCGAGGCCGCGCAAGGCCAGGGCCATGGTGGCGATCAGTGCCAGTTGCGGGTAGCTGTCCTGCACCTCACCGCGCCATAGCGCCTTGAGATGCTCGGGCTCCAGCGCGGCAGGCTTGACGTGACGCTGGGCGGAGAGGGCGGGCCACTCTTCATCCCAGCTCTCGCCGCCGGTAGTGCCGTACAGGTGGCTGATGGTGTCCGGGTTGATCTCGATCTCGCCGCCGTCGCCCTTGACCACGATGCTGTTGTCGCCAAGCAGGCCGCTGGCATCGCGGTGTACGCCCTGGTAGCCCGGGTGGAAGATGCTTTGCAGGCCGCAGCGGGCGCTCAACGGGTTGAGGATGCGCGCCAGTGAATGGATCGGCGAGCGCAGGCCCAGGGTGTTGCGCAGGTCGATCATGCGCTGCAGTTGCGGCGCCCAGTCCCCCAGGGGAATAAACGCCAGGTTGCCCTGTTCAAGGGCCGCTTCCACCTGTTGCCAATTGCGGCACAACGGAATCTGCAAGCCATCCAGCAACTGCTCGGTGTAGAGCCGGCCTGCCGTATGCGCGCCGCCGCCGTGCATCAGGATACGCACGCCGTTCTGTGCCAGGCACTTGGCTGCCAGCAGGTACCACGGCAGGTGGCGTTTTTTACCGGCGTAGGTCGGCCAGTCGACATCCACATTGAGCGACGGTGCATTCAGGCGCTCGCGCACGGCTTCGGTGAAGCCTGCGAGTTCTTCCGGGCTTTCTTCCTTGTGCCGCAGCAGCATGAGGAAGGCGCCGAGCTGGGTGTCTTCGACCTTCTCGTCCAGCAACATGCCCATGGCTTCCCGGGCTTCCTCACGGGTGAGGTTGCGGGCGCCGCGCTTGCCTTTGCCGAGGATGCGCACGAACGGCGCGAACGGGTGCTCAGCAAGGGTTTCAGTGATCAACGGGGCAAAATCAGTCATAAGCAATTCGTCGGCCTGGGCAGGCCCGCCAGCTTGGCGGCGAGTTTGGCGGGAGTGCCTTTGAACAGTCGGTTGAGGTGCAGGCTGTTGCCCTTTTCCGGGCCCAGCTTCAAGGCGGTGTACTTGATCAGCGGGCGGGTGGCGGGCGACAGCTGGAATTCGTCGTAAAAGCCGCGCAGCAGTTCGAGGATTTCCCAGTGTTCCGGGGTCAGCTCCAGCGCTTCGGTAGTGGCGAGGGCGTTGGCCACGTCGCTGGACCACTCGGTCAGGTCGACGAGGTAGCCGTCCTTGTCCAGTTCGAGGGTGCGTTCACCTACGGTCAAAGTGTTCATAGCCAAGTGTTGACCTTGCCATAGTCGATCGACAGCCGGACGAACGCCGGGTAATCGACACTGCCGGCCCATTCAGGCACGGCGAGGTTACGCGCCTGGCTGTCTTCGGCCAGTACAAACACTTTCACGCCCCTGGACTGCAGGGCCTGGCAAGGCGCGCTGGCGGGTTGCAGGGCATAGGCGCCGTCGCCGCACAGCAGGATCGCATCCTGGGTGCCACAGAGGCGCAGGCAGCTGTCCAGCCGGCTGTCGGTAAAAGGCGAGTGGGATACCACATGCAAGGTCGACATCAGAGGGTAATCACCTGGTCGTAACGGTCAATCATCTGTGAAATTTGTTCACTGCTCAGCGGCTGTGCGTTGCCGGAGGTGACCAGCCCGCGCACGGCGAGGCTATGGCTGCAGGCAAACACCTCTTCGACGCCAAATAATTCCAGGGCCTGGAGGTTGGCGCTCAGGTCTTTCTGTTGCACGACCCTGGCGTCCTGGCTCGCGGCCAGTTGAAACACGCCGTCATCCAGAAACAACAGGCCAATCGGCAAATCAAACGCGCCGCCAGCCAATACGATATCCAGCGCTTCACGGGCGCCGGGGCCGGACCACGGCGCCTGTCGGCTGATCACCAGCAAGGATTTCGACATGTCACGGCCCTCCGAAGCAGATCAAGCGGTCAGCGGACTGGGCGGCGTCATGCAACTGCCCAAGCCCGGACAATGCCCAAGGCGCGTCCAGGTTCACCGCGCTGCGCTGATAACGGGTGGCCTCTTCGGCATTCAGCACGCCACGGCGCAGGGCCGCGGCGATGCACACCACGCCATCGAGCTGATGCTCGCTGACAAACTCGCGCCACTGACGGGCGATATCCTGCTCATCCTGCGGCGCAACAATGTTAGTGGACGCGCTGTAGACGCCATCCTGATAAAAAAACAGCCGCACAATCTCATGTCCACCCGCCAGCGCCGCCTGGGCGAACAGCAAGGCACGGCGCGAGGAGGGCGCATGGGCGGCGGAAAAAAGCGCAATCGCGAACTTCATGGAACACTCTGAAGGCAAAACCTGTGGCAATGATAAAGCCGCAGGCAACAAAAAGCCCGCCGAAGCGGGCTTTTTGCATGCGGCTGCGATCAGTCGTCGCGGCCCATGATGCCGAAGATCTGCAACAGGCTGATAAACAGGTTGTAGATCGATACATACAGGCTGATGGTGGCCATGATGTAGTTACGCTCGCCACCCTGGATGATTGCGCTGGTCTGGAACAGGATGCAGGCCGAGGAGAACAGCACGAAACCTGCGCTGATCGCCAGTTGCAGGCCGCTGATCTGGAAGAACATGCCTGCCAGTACCGCAGCCAGCAACACGAAGAAACCGGCGGTGATGAAACCACCCAGGAAGCTCATGTCCTTGCGGGAAATCAGCACGTAGGCCGACAGGCCGCCAAATACCAGGGCAGTCATGGCAAATGCCGAGCTGACCACTTCCGCGCCGCCGGCCATGCCGAGGTAGCGGTTAAGGATCGGGCCGAGGATAAAGCCCATGAAACCGGTCAGGGCAAACGCCGACACCAGGCCCCAGGCCGAGTCGCGCAGCTTGTTGGTCAGGAAGAACAGACCGTAGAAGCCGATCAGCACGACGAAGATATTCGGGTAGCCGACGCGCATTTGCTGGGCTACGAAGGCCATCACGCCGCTGAACGCGAGGGTGAGAGCGAGCAAGCCGTACGTATTGCGCAGGACGCGGCTAACTTCTAGCTGCTCAGCCTGCGCGTTTCCATTCACTGCGTAATTTTGTTCGCGCATGGCGACACTCCTTCAGTTTTGAAACATTCAGTCGCAAGGATCATAACAGACGCTCTGTAACAAGCTATGGCGAGAGTTTGACAGTGTGTTTCATTCGGGTATTATGGCGCCCGCTGAGGCAGGATGAGCTACGCTAATCCTGTGTTGCACAAGGGAAATTGGCAGAGTGGTTGAATGCACCGGTCTTGAAAACCGGCGGACGTTAATAGCGTCTCCAGGGTTCGAATCCCTGGTTTCCCGCCAAGATTTACTCAAGAGCCCCGCTATTGCGGGGCTTTTGCGTTTCTGGGGTTCAGGAATACACCTCCAATCGTTAACGCATCATTTCAGGCAGTTTTCGCAACTCTGCAAAAAGTGGGCGTCAACGGGTAGGGTTCACTATTTCACCCACGCGCCGATAACCGTCTCGGTTATCAGTTCACGCCGGAGAAGTCAGGCACCCAAGCCGGGCGCGCTGACTGGCGTGATTCGTTACTGAGAAAAGGCGCAATTACAGGTGGAAGTCGCCCGCAGCCTCCGGCTGGTAAAGCACTTTCTTGATCTCAATCCGGCGGGTCCGGTCAGCAATTCGCCAGTCGATGGCGTCTCCCTCCTGATAGCCAAGGATGGCGGTGCCTATGTCGGAATACACGGAATGCTTTGCTGCGTTGCTGTCCGCGTCTTCAGGGTAGACCAAGGCCACTTCGAACTCTTCATCGTCCAGTTGCAGCAAGGCCCTGGAGTTCATCGTGATGACATTGCACGCCACCTGCTGCGGCTTGACGACAATGGCCCGCTCAAGCTCATGTTCGAGTTCAACAACCGCCGGGCCTTGCTCGAACGCGATCAGATCCTCGAGCCTGGCCTTGTCGATTTCAGTGATGTAGATCCTGGTGGAGTCGCCACCGGCACCTTCGCGCAAGAACTGGAAATAGCTCGCCGCCGTCATGGAAAATGACGTCAATGTCGGCGTTTCGCTCTCCAGCATAAAGCCGCTGCGCAGAAAGGCTTTCAGCGAGCGCGAGTTGTCCGGGTGAATCTTGGCGATGAGCTTCTCGGCCCGCATGTCGAGGAAGGCCAGTTTCATGCCTTCGCGGATCGTGCTGGCGCCCAGGTTCCGGCCCCATTTGTCGCTGTCTCCGATGACCAGGACAATCTCGCAATTTGAGCCGGTCTTGATGAGACGGACAAAGCCCACCGGGGCGTCATGCCGGTCATAGGCCATAAAGAATCTGCCGCCCTGGTTGAATAGATGAGTCAGGATCGGCAACTGAGTCCGATCAATGACTTGCTCAATGGAGCGGGAGACATGACGCGAATCGCTCAGATAGCAGGTGATGCGCTCATCCTCTAACCAATCCATCAACGTCAGCGCGTGCGCCCGCGTAATTTCAGGGCACAGCGAAATGAAAGGCTTATTCATCTTGACCACACTTACTTGTAAAGGATTGAAGCCCTTCATGGATATGTCATGGCGGTTCTTCGGCAACCGGATATTTTAAGACATGCCGCGAGTAATGGCGAACATGCCAGAGAGTTCCAAGAAGCCACCGCTTGCTGAACCCGACCCAGGCAAGCACTCAAGAGAAAGGTGGGCTGACTACGCATCGCAGCCTGAGGGCGGCCTGTCTATCCAACCGAGCAAGCCGTTCCCGGCTGGCACTCAAATGTAAAAATTTTTATCTGGCCTCTTGAAAACTTTCCCGGCGAACATAAATTTTCATCACGCGACGCCGAATGCGGGTCGCGCACTTAATCACTTGGATTTAATCAGGAGATTTTGAGATGGCTACTACCCTTTCGTTGGCCCCTTTGTTCCGTCAATCCGTGGGCTTCGATCGCTTCAATGACCTGTTTGAGTCGGCGCTTCGCAGCGAGGCTCCGAACACTTATCCGCCTCACAATGTGGAAAAGCACGGTGATGACGAATATCGCATTGTCATTGCTGTCGCTGGGCTTACTGAAGCGGATCTGGATATTCAGGTCGAGAAGGGCGTTTTGACAGTCGTTGGCGACAAGCGCGAAACCGAGAAAGCAGTCACTTATCTGCACCAGGGCATCGCGCAACGAGCATTTCGGCTGTCGTTCCGGCTGGCAGATCATATCGAGGTGCGCGGTGCTTCGATGAACAACGGGCTGTTAAGCATCGACTTGCTGCGCGTGGTTCCTGAAGAGGCCAAGCCCAAGCGCATCACGATTGGTAGCGGGAAAGAGCCCGAACTGCGTCAGGTTAGTTTGCAATAAGTCAGCGGTAACAAAAAAGGCGCTCTTGGTAGCGCCTTTTTTTGTGTGTGGAATCAAGACGCCTACCGATCAATACCTGGCACGCAGAGTACCCGGTAGATCCATCAACCGGGCACTCCCGCCTGTTTAGAAGATATTCAACGGGTACTCGGTAATCAGGCGTGTCTGCACCAGATGCCCCCCGGTGGAAGCATCGCCATCGTGCCAGGCTTCCCTCAGGCGAAAGGACAGCTTCTTGGCCGGGCCACTCTGCACGACGTATTTCACTTCGGCGTCGGTTTCGTGTTCCTGGTCGTTGGCGCCATAGAACCCGGTGTAGGCCGAATTGCCGGGGGTATGCGTACCGTCGATGCCGGCACCGCGAATATGGCGGGCCATGAAGCTCAGGCCGGGGGCGCCAAAGGCTCCCATGTCCAGGTCATAGCGCATCTGCCAGGACCGCTCGCCCGGGCCGTTGAAGTCGGAGTATTGCACCGAGTCAGCCAGGTTGATCGAGTTGCCGTAGCGCCCGGCACCGACGCCGGCATTGGTCTCCCCAAAGCCGACGTAGTCGAACGGCTCGTCACCATGCACTTTCTGCCCGGCCAGGGTGAAGGTCTGTGCACCCAGGGTGTAGGCAGCCGCCAGCGAGGCTGCGGTGGTGTCGATGGTCCCGGCCTTGGCGCTGCCGTCGTCCAGTGTGCGATAGAGGTTGAAGTCCAGCGCGACGGATTGGTCATCGGTCAGTGGATGAACAAGGTTCAGGTTGACGTAGTACTGATTCCACACGTCTTCCAGATGCGCTCCGTACAGCGACGCGGTGAATTCCTTGCTGAACTGGTATTTGCCCCCCGCGAAGCTGGCCGACGACGCTTCCACGCCTGCATAGCTGGCGAGAATGTCGCCGCTGCGCGAGGTGGTGGTGGTACCGGTGCCGGAGGTGTAATGGCCGGCCTCCAGGTTCAGGCCGGTGATTTCATGGCTGTCGATCTGGAAGCCTGTTGCGGTCTGTGGCATCAGGTAGTTATCGGCGGTGGCGAACACCGGCGACGTAGGCTGCAGGTCGCCGACCTTGAGCGTGGTATTGGAAATACGGAACTTGACGTCACCACCGGCCTTCGCGAAGCCATGATCCGGATTGCCATTGGCGTCGGACGGTATGTTCGGGCCACCGGCGCGGTCGGTGTCCCCGTCGATGCGCAACGCCAGGTCGGCAAACGCATCAATGCCGATGCCAATGGTGCCTTGAGTGAAGCCCGAGCTGTAGGTCGCCATCAGCGCCTGGCTCCAGTCACGGGTGTGGGCGCCGTTGCCGTTCTGGTTCCAGAACAGGTTGCGGTTGAGGATATTCAAGCTGCTGTCGGCGACAAAGCCCTTGGAGTCGGACTGATCGCTGGCATAGCTCATGGCCGGCAAGGCAAATGCCAGCGCCACGGCCAAGGTATTGAGCTGAAGTAACGGTTGACGTTTTTTCATTATATTTTGCTCCTGTGCACGAGTTCGTGTGGGAGCATTAAGGCGACAGCCCAGGCCATCAACAAATGAAACTGGATGAAGGTTTTGATATCCCTTTTACCAAATTCCAGGCAAAGAAAAGCCCGCGATGGGGAGTGCGGGCTTAAAGGTGTTCACTTAGGAGCTGGAGTGACGATAAGCGCTCGAGTGTGAAAGGGATGTGAAAGGTTGTTGGGTGCGTAGCGTATTTATCACGAGTGATCCTCTCCTCGCACAATCCTTCCGGCCTTCACCTCATCCGCGTACCCGCTGAGCTTTTCCTGCTGAGCCGCGAGCAGTGCACCCATCTTCATCAGGGCGACTGCTTCGTCGGGTGATTTGGCGACCCCGGCGATAGTGGCCAATTGATTGACCGACCAGGCGATAACGGCCGTCGCATCTTCGAGGTCGTAGAACAGTTCCTGCTGTACGGTCCTTGGGCCGTCGAGCCTTTCCATCAGTTCTGCCATTTACCCGTGCTCTCCAAAAAAGTGGTTCAGTGCGATCAGCTCAAGCACCGTTGCGCCAATCCTCCTGTAAGCCGGCGGACACGGCAATCGCGATTTTCCCTTGAATGCCGTTGTTGGGGCTTTCCAGACGGGAATGGGCGAGCGGGATGTCGGCAAGGGAATAGACCGCGCCAACGTGTGGCCGCAGTTGACCGTTGGCGATCAGTGCGCTCATTTCATCCAGCTTGCCGCGGTTCTGTCGTGTGAAAACGAAGTGATAACTCGCGTTCCTGCCCCAGGCCTGGACGAGGTTCTGGGGGTGCGCCGTGTCCACAATCGTGACCACGCGACCCAGTTGCGCAAGCGCGTCCGGGCTACGGGACAATGTGGTGCCGCCGATGGTATCGAACACCACATCAACGCCACGGCCACCCGTTTCCCGCAGGATGGCGTCGACGTAATCTTCCTTTTCGTAGTCGATGATTACGTCCGCGCCCAGGCTTCGCGCGAACTCGACATTGACGTCGCGTACGGTGGTGAACACCTGGGCGCCAATGGCTTTCGCCAGTTGGATCGCCACATGCCCGACGCCGCCCGCGCCGCCGTGCACCAGGATGCTTTCTCCCACCCTGAGGGCTGCACGCACCACCAGCGCTTCCCAGGCGGTGCCGCCGACCAGGCTCAGGCTTGCCGCTTCAAGGTGACTCAGGGCAGGGGGCTTCTTCCCGATAATGCCTTCGGCCGCCACGTGGTATTCGGCATAGCTGCCGGGTCCGTCAAATATTTGCGGGGTGTACCAGACTTCGTCGCCTGGCGCGAAGGACGTAACCCCCGGCCCGACTTCCTCAACGACCCCCGATACGTCATGCCCGGTAATCGCCGGTAGCGGCACCAGGTCAGCGTAGTCGCCACGTCGGACCTGGTAATCCAGCGGGTTGATGGAGGTTGCGTGTACGCGGACCAGGACTTGCCCCGTGTGCGGAACGGGCTTGGGAACGTCGCGAAGTTCGAATGATTCCGGGCCGCCAAATGACTTGAGTATCAACGCCTTCATTGCATTTCCTCGTTTCGACAAAAAGGGATATCGCGAAATCTCGATATTATGTGGCAAAAAAACTACAAATCTTTCCCTATGATCTCGGCAAGCCTGCGGATGGTGGCTTCATTGCGCTTGTAGTAAGTCCACTGGCCGATGCGCCTGACTTCGACCAGGCCCACCCGTTGCAGCGTTGCCAGGTAACCGGACACCGTCGACTGCGAGAGCCCGATGCCTTCCTGAATACTGCTGACGCACACGCCCACCGTGTGAACGTCCCCTTCATCTTGTGCAGGGAAGTTCTTCTCGGGGTCCTTCAAACCTTTCAGGATTTCGAGGCGTGTCTGGTTTGAGAGGGCTTTGAATATTTCGAGTAAGTCCATGGCGTGATCATATCGAGAATTATCGATATGTCAATGTGTGTCAGACATAACGGGTAGTCAGTTTCAGGCCTCACCGGAGGCGGCGACCAAGGACCTGTCGCGCTGCGGGCCTCTGAGCTATAACAGTGTAAAAGCACAAAAAACAAACGTGTTTCCGGGCTGTTTTCAGGAGAGAACTCATAAGTGCCATGGACGCGGGGCAGGTGGTGCCTGGCTACGTAACCTTCGTCGGGCGTGAGGCATCGTGGGCCGGACGCCAGTTCATGAGCTTCAGCTATAGCGTCAATGGGCAGCACTTTCACAAGTCTCTCAACGAGACGGTTGACGCTTGGTCAACGACGGCGCTTCGTAAAGCCTCGTATGGCTTGCGAGTGGGAGACCCGGTGTCTGTCTGGTGTTCTCTCACCGACCCGGAGGTGTGTTGCATTGGCGAAAAACCAGCAGAGAAACCCGCGATCCTGCGGTGGATAGAGTCTCTCGGAGCGTTAGGGCCGTTATGAAATTGATCCCCACCGTTCGTCCATCGGCCGGCACTCGCGACGCCGCATCGTTTCTCATGTTCAAGCACGGACATCCCGCGCTAGAACGGAGAGCCAGCATGGAAATTGACGAGAAGGCCCCTGGAAACGTATCCCAGCAGGGCGTAACGCGCGGTACAGACAATGAAACCGGGCATGATCCTCGGCGCGATCAACCTGAAGCGCCTCTACCGCCGGACGATGACGCCCCTCTGGAAGAGGATATGTCGGATGTGGATGCGGCTGATTCTGTCGCGAGTGAACACCCCGACAACTGAAGCATCCGAATCAGCCCGACGCACACTGCTTCGGGCTTTTCGGTGTCAAGCGACGATTACGGCATCAGCACCGAATCAACCACATGAATCACGCCATTGGACTGCATCACATCCGCAATGCTGATGCTGGCCTTGCCACCCTTGGCATCCACCACCCACAGTTTGCCGTCATGCAGCTTGATCGTCAGCGACTCACCCTGCACGGTTTTCAACATCACGGTACCGCCGTTCTTCTTGGCGTCGGCCATCAGTTGTGCAGAGGTATGAGTGCCAGCCACCACGTGATAGGTCAGGATTTTTGTGAGATCGGCTTTGTGCTCAGGTTTCACAAGCGTATCCACGGTGCCTGCGGGGAGCTTGGCGAAAGCTTCGTTGGTCGGTGCGAATACGGTGAACGGGCCTTTGCTGTTAAGGGTATCCACCAGTCCGGCTGCCTTGACCGCCGCCACCAGAGTGGTGTGGTCCTTTGAGTTGACTGCGTTTTCGACGATGGTTTTCGTCGGATACATCGCCGCGCCGCCCACCATTACGGTGTCGGTGGCAAAACTTAGGGATGTGGTGACGGAGAGGATCGTAAAGCAGGCAACGGCAGCAATTTTTTTGTAGATGGCGTGCATGATGTATCTCCTTGGTGCTTGTGCCCTCCGGGTGAGGGTATTGAATCTACGTACCAAGGATCAAAGTGGATGCACCTCTGGAAAAATTATTGGTTTGCCGCCCTCACTGCACTTTTTCCCGTTCTTCCGATCTATCTCTGTCCCGACCACACTAATTTCCGGCGTGGACAGCAGACCCAGACCTGGTGCCGATGGATCGCACGTTACCTGTTTTTATCACCCGATGGATGCGTCAGCCGCTGTGGCTGGCTGCGGTTTTGATGCTTTGCGCCAACGGTTGCAGCCAGCAGCAGGGGCGCGATATTGCCACGCAGTTCAGCAACGGCAAGCCCGACGAGTTCTTCCAGACCAGCGTTGATCGCATGGCCACCCTGAGCATGCGCGACAACCTGCAAAGCCTGTATCTGCTGATGAGCAAGCTCTACCTGCGCAACCCCAACCAGTGGCGTCAATCGGGTTACACCGACGCGGTGACCGCCGCCCGGCAAATCCGCCAGGCCATCGAACTTCGCCAACCACTGCCCGCCCTGGGGGATCGTCGCGACCTGGCGGCGCTGAGCTATTCCCTGAGCCCGGAGTTTCGCGGCGACCGGGTAGGCGCCTTCATCTACGCGATCGGCAGCATGCTGGTGACGGCACACGGCGGGCGCACCGAGTTTTATATAACGGACTCGATCAACCCGCAGTTCGTCAGCAATGCCGCGCGCAATATCGAGAAGGCCACCTGGCTGCTCAGTCAGCGCCAGGATGCCAATGGCTCGCTGTTGCTGTTCTCCAACGAGATCTCGGAGGCGGGCAGCAACCTCAGCTTTGCCGTGGAGTTCGGCAAGATCGTCGCGCGCCTCGACCTATTGACCCAGATGCTCGACGAACGCTACCGGCGCATCGGGCTCAACTACGCGCAAAGCTTGCTGCTGATGAATTTCCTGCCGGTGCAGTGACGATGCGGGCCTCCCTCACACCTCGGTTTGCGCTTTGCCGCGGGCAACGGTTTTCTTCGGCGCGCGCATCAGCAGTGGGCCGAACGTCGCGAGCAAACCGAGCATCACCAGCGGGAAGAACATCAGCTTGCTCAGGCCGAAGTTGCTGACGATGACGGTGATGACGGCGGGGCCCACCAGCATCCCGGAAAATCCGATGCAGTTGACGATGCCGATATTGCGCCCGGCATGTGCCGGGTCCCGGCGCCCGGCGGCGGAGATCATCAACGGTGCGATGCACGAAAGGCCGAGGCCAAACAGCGCGAAGCCGACAACGCCGGTCACGGCCGTACCGCCCAATATCGTGGTGATCATGCCGAGGACGCACAACGTACCGCATCCAAACACCACCTGCGCATTACCGAACGCAGCGGCCAGGCGGTCGCCAAAAAGACGCCCCACGAATGACGCACCGACGAACAGTGAGACCGCCATGCCTGCGGTCGAGGTGGTGGTCGCGAACTCCCGGCGAATGTATTCCTGGCCCCAGTCGGCAATTGCGTTTTCGCCCATCATGCTGCCCAGCAGCAAGGTGCCGAGAGCGATCATCACCAGCAGCGTCTTGGCCGAAGGGCCCTTGCCGGTTTCGTCCCGGGACTGGGTGCCGGCTTGCCAGTCGTCGAGCTGGGCGTCGGGCACATCATGCTTGCCCAGCAACCATCGGCTGAACACACAGCCCAGAATAAACATCGCCAGGCCCAGTACGGTGTAAGGCACCAGCACGCTGTCGGTGTAGAACCGGGTCAGCCAACTGCATGCCATGCCCAGCAGGAAGCCGCCCAGGGAATAGAAGGCATGGAAGCCGGACATGATCGAGCGTCGATAAAACCGTTCAACCTGCACGCCGTGGGCATTCAAGGCGGTATCCAGGGCGCCGCGCAACAGCCCCAGCACAGAGCCGAAACACAGCGCAAACCAGAAACCGTTGACGAAGCCCAGCGGGATAATCGAAAGGGGATAGGCGAGGGCGCCAAGGGTAATTACCGGCTTGGCGCCGAAGGTGTCCAGCAGCCGCCCGACCAGCAGCGCACCGGCTGCGGAACCGACACCGACCCCGAGGGCAATCAGGCCGAAACTCGAGTCCCCGAGTTCTCCCGTCAGGCCAAGCTGGGTCCTGAACACGCTTACACCGGTGGACCAGATGTACATCATGGCGCCGATCATCATGAAGCCGAGAAAGGTGGCGATACGTGCCTTGCGAATACGCGGGGGGATCGGGGTTTTCTGGAAAGTGCTTATCACGCTGCATGGTCCCTTTTGTTTTTGTGGGGTGGTTATGCAATTTTGGGTTATACGAATAACCTTGCGGAAGTAAAACCTGCACCCTGTGGGCTGTCAATGCTTTATCAATCCAGAATATGTAACAGTAACAAGGCAGTGGCTGGCGCTTGAGTTTTAAGTTATACGTATAACTCCAACTGTTCAGGTATTGGGGTTTCCGTGTCGTCTCAAGAGTTGTTATTGCCGTGCTCCACGCCGCATATGTCGGCCTACCGCTTGACGTTTCTGCTGTCCGGCCTGTGCATGGGCGCCTGGGCGCCGCTGGTTCCCTATGCGCGCAGCCGGGCCGGGGTGGACGACGGCGCATTGGGCATCCTGTTGCTGTGCCTGGGCCTCGGCTCACTGGTGATGATGCCGCTGGCGGGCATCCTGAACGCCCGCAAAGGTTGCCGCTTTACCATGCACATCGGCATCGCCCTGGTGTTTCTGACGCTGCCTCTGCTGGCGACCACACATTCATTCTTGGGCTTGATGTTTGCCCTGACCGTGTTCGGTGCAGGGTGCGGCGCAGTGGATGTGACGATGAACGTACAGGGCGTGATGGTTGAGCGTGCGACCGGGCGGTCCTTGATGTCGGGTTTTCATGGCTTGTTCAGCCTGGGCACGATTGTCAGTGCGGCGGGGATCACCGCGCTGCTCTGGCTGGGCGCCACGCCGTTGCTGGCCAGCAGCGCGGTGATGGCGGCACTGGCTGCGTTTGTCCTGAGTTACGGGCGCCAGATGCTCGGGCGCAGCGGCGAAGAGGGCAGCCCGATCTTTGTGCGGCCCACGCGTAAAGTCCTGGTGCTGGGGGTGCTGTGCCTGTTCGCGTTTCTGGCCGAAGGTGCGATTCTCGACTGGAGCGCGGTGTTCCTGACCCAGGTGCGTGATGTCGAGCCTTCCATTGCAGGCCTGGGCTACGCCTGCTTCGCCGTGATGATGGCGTTGGGGCGCTTGAGTGGCGACCGGATTCTGCTCAGGCTCGGCGCCCGGCTGGTACTGGTGGGCGGTGGCCTGATTGTAATCCTGGGCTTTCTCACGGTGGTGCTCGCGACGAACTGGCAGGTGAACCTGGTGGGGTTTGCGGTCATCGGCATCGGTTTGGCCAATATCGCGCCGGTGTACCTGTCGCTGGCGGGCGCGCAAAAGACCATGCCGGGGGAACTGGCGATTGCCGCTGCCACCAGCCTCGGTTATCTGGGTATCCTGATGGGCCCGGCGGTGATCGGCTTGTTCGCCCACGCGACGAATCTATCCTGGGCGCTGCTGGCGGTTGCCTCGCTGATGGTCGCAATCATATTCAGTGCCACACGACTGGTTCCGAAGGTTTCCCCTCAACGGGTACACTGAGCGCCTGTTTTTTCATGACCTCGCATGAGGTTTCAAAAGGATTGGGAAGCAAGCGATGGCCGTTTCAATGAAAGACGTAGCACTGGCGGCAGGGGTGTCCCAGCCTGCGGTGTCTTACGCCTACAACCGACCTTCCAAACTGTCCCCGGCCCAGCGCGAGCATATCCTCGAGGTGGCCGCTTCATTGGGCTACCCGGGCCCCAATGTGCTGGGCCGCAGCCTGCGCTCGGGCAAGATCGGCGCCATCGGGTTGATGATGATGGACAAGTTGTCCCTGGCCTTTGCCGACCCGTGCACCATCGCCATGCTGCGCGGCATCAGTGAAGTGGGCGAGTTGGAAAATGTCGCACTGACACTGTTTCCGCTCAACAACAACCGCCTGGTAGGCCGGGGCCCGGCGGCGAGCCACGGCAGCCTGGCCCTGCGCGGGCTGGTGGATGGCCTGATTATCTCGACCCTGCCCGATGATCACCCGGCGGTGCTGGCGGTGGTGAAGCACAGTATTCCGTTCGTGGTGATCGACTCGCCGCTGGTCGAGAATTCGTTTTTTGTCGGCATCGACGATCGCGGTGCGGCTCGCACGCAAATGCAGCATCTGCTGGACCTGGGCCACCGCAAGATCGGCGTCATCATTGACCGCCTCAACCCGGATGGTTACCGCGGCCCGATTGACCTGCAGCGCTTCAAAAGTGCCAGTGAGCGGATTGTCCGCGAACGCCTCACCGGTTACGTGGAGGCGGCCACCGCCGCGGGCCTGGCGTTTGAAGACCTGAGCGTGATCGAGGCCGGTGGGCTGGATTCCACGTCCGGCCAGGCCGCAGCGTTCACATTGCTGACCTCCAACGACGTCACGGCAGTGGTGGCGTGCTCGGATGTGATGGCGATTGCCTGCATGAAAACCGCCCACGCCCTCAGTCGCCAAGTGCCGCAGACGCTTTCGGTGATCGGCTTCGACGATATTCCCGAGGCGGTGCAGCTCGGGTTGACCACCATTGCCCAACCCATGGTGGAGAAGGGCGTGTACGCCGCACGCATGCTGACCGAGCAATTGAATGCCCCGGCTGATGCGCCGCTGGCGCCCGAGCAAAAGATTTTCGCCACCAAGCTGGTGGTGCGTACCTCGACCCGCAGTATCCAGCAGGCAGACGCCTGATCCCGTTGTTAAGGGATCGCTGTAGGAGCTGGCTTGCCTGCGATGGCATCGACTCAATACCACTGACAGACCGAGTCGACTGCATCGCAGGCAAGCCAGCTTCCACCTTTACCCGGGCTGCCCCTTGAAGTGTGCCGCTACTCTGAGGGCATTCGCCGCGATGGTCAGTGCCGGATTAACCGCCGCCGACGACGGGAAGAACGAGCTGTCCACCACCCATACATTCTCCAGGTCATGCAGCTTGCAGTTCAGGTCCAGCACGCTGGTGGTTGGGTCCTTGCCCATCACGGCAGTGCCGCACTGGTGGGAGTTCGTCGCGATGCCCATGCGCGCCTTGAGGATCAGCGGATACCCTGCATCACGCATGGTTTGGGTGGCCTTGCTCACCAGTCCTTCATGGGCCTTGAGGTTGTTCGGCGTCCAGTGAACCTTGATCGCGCCGCGCTGCGTGTCGTAGGTGACGCGGTTGTCCTGGGTCGGCAGATCTTCCGAGGTCAGGTACAGGTCTACGCTGTGGTCAGTGATATAGCGTGAAGCGAATTTCGGCAGCCAGGGCCGCATGGCACTGATCATCGGCTCGCGGATTTTCCCCAGCATCTGCACATTACCCAAGGGGAATGCGTTGTGCGGGCTGGCGCTGTACCAGTCATTGATGGCCAGGGTTTTCTGGAAGGTCACGTTGTTCTTGCGTCGCGGGTCCACCGCCAGCATGAAGGTGCTGTTGTGCACCATGTAGTTACGCCCCAACTGCCCAGAGCTATTGCCCAGGCCATGAGGATGTTGAGCGTTCGCAGACTTGAACAGCAATGCCGCGCTGTTGACTGCGCCGCACGCCAGCACGAAGCGTTTGGCACGCAGTGTCACCTCGCGTCCATCGAACAGACCCCGCGCTTGAGTCACGGTTTTGCCATCGTTATCGGTGTTCAGCTGCCGGATCGTGGTGCGAGTCATCAGCCGAATGCTGCCACTGCGCAGGGCGGGCCTGAGCGCAGAAACTTCGGCGTCGGCCTTGGCCTCCACCAGGCACGGATAGCCATCGCAGGTTGAGCACAATACGCAATCGCCGCCATCGCCATAGTCCACCGCCGCCGGCATCACGAACGGCTTGAGTCCGGCACGCTGCATGCTTTGTTCCAGCGCAACCAGGGCCGGGTCGTGCTTGAGTGCCGGTTGCGGGAAGGGTCCTGAACGCCAGGGTTCGCTTGGGTCAATGCCGGCCTGGCCATGCACGCGGTAGAGCTTTTCCGCTTCGGCGTACCAGGGTTCAAACTCGGCGTAGCTGACGGGCCACGCAGGCGACACGCCCTCGGCATGCTGGATCTCGCCAAAGTCCGCCTCGCGAAACCGTGGCAGCATGGCGCCGTAGAATTTGGTGTTGCCGCCGACGTAATAAAACACCCCCGGCGAAAATGCTTGGTTGGCCTGGTCCAGCCACGGTTCGGCATTGCGATAGCGTCCTTGGCCGAACACCGCTTCAGCGCTCCAGTTCTGGATTTCCCGGGGCAGGAAATCCCCTCGTTCGACGATCACAATATCCAGCCCGCTGTCACGCAGGGCATGGGCGAAGGTCGAACCGCCCATGCCCGAGCCGATAATCACCACGTCACAGTTGATCGTGCCATCTGCATCAGGTGTCACCACGTCGAGGGCGCGCGGTTCGCGCTGCGCCCCCGGTAGTGGATTCAGCTCTGCATGATGCGAAATCAATGCATCACTCATGTGAGCCGCTCCGGCATTTACAGGTGTTGTTCGGAATTACGGATTTGCCAGTACTCATCCTGGCGTTCGTCGGTGATGTATTCCGGAATCGGGAAGTCCCACCAGCCGGGCACCCAAGGGCCAGCCGCATCGCGGTCGGTGGGTACTTCGATCAGCACCGGCACATTCAAATCCAGCGCTTCCTGCAGGATAGGCTCAAGGTCTTCCGGGCGCTCCACACGGTAGGATTTGAGGCCGAAGGCTTCGCCCACCGCCTTGAAGTCCGGGCTGTAGGGCGTGCCGTCCGGGTGGTTGAATTCAGTGCCGATATGGCGGCTGGTCTGCTTGCGCTGGCCACCGCGAATCGACATGTAGCCGGCGTTGTTCTGGATCAGGAACACCACAGGGATATTGTTGGTCACGCAGATCGCAATTTCCTGGGAGGTCATCAGGAAATCGCCATCCCCGAGGATGCACACCACCGGCTGGTCAGGCGCCGCCAGCTTCGCACCGATGGCCGCAGGTACGGCCCAGCCCATGGACGAGAAGCCGCCGGAGGTCAGGTGGGTACGTGGCGTATAGACCGGGAAAGTCTGCTTGACCGCGCCCTGGGTGTTGCCCGAGCCAACCACCACGATGGTGTCCCGCGGGAACACTTTGCGCAGCGCGCCGAGGGGGCGTTGCGAGGTGAACGGAAAGCGATCGGAGTCACGACGGCCCGCCAGTTTGGTTTCCCATTCTTCCTGATAACCGCGCAGGTCGCTCAGGTACTCTTCGCGCTCAACCGTCTCGCCTTTCAGGCTTTCGACAATGGCGGCGAGGGCGTATTTGGCGTCGGCACAAATGCCCACGGTCACCGGGTAGTTCTTGCCGATTTCATGCGGGTCGATGTCGATGTGGATCAGCTTCGACGGCGGGATCGCGAAGGTCACGCCCTTGGCGTAGCTGGACGACGACCAGTCGGTGAAACGGCAGCCCACGGCGATGATCACGTCTGCGGTGGACGCGACTTTATTGCCGCACAGGGTGCCGGTCTGGCCGACACTGCCGGCGAACAACGGGTGATCTTCCGGGAAGCCGCTCTTGCCGTTCCAGGTGGTGACCACCGGGATCTTCCAGGCTTCGGCCAGGGCGAACAATTCCGCGCTGGCTTCGCCGGTAATCACGCCGCCGCCGATCACCAGCACCGGGCGCTTGCTCAGTTTCAGCTCTTCCACTGCGCGAGCGGTGGCTGCCGGGTCCGGGAAGCATTTGCCGATCGGGGTGCGCTCTTCGAGGGCATGCAGGGTCACTTCAGCGGCCTCGGCCTGCACATCCATCGGGATTTCCAGGTGCACCGGCCCGGGGCGTCCGGTGACCATTGCGCTCCAGGCGCGGTGCATCATGAACGGCAACTCCTCAACACGGGTCGCCACCCAATGACGCTTGGTCACGGCCTCGGCGATTTTCGGGAAGTCGTTGTCGGTGTAGCGCTCCAGCTCCTGCAGCAAGCCATGGCCACGCATGTGGGTGGGTGGCCCGCCGGTGATCAGCATCAGGCTGGTGGAGTCGGTAAACGCGGTGGCCATGCCGATTACCGTGTTGGCGGCGCCGGCACCGATGGACGTCACTGCCGCCATCGGCTTGCCGCTCACCCGGTAGTAACCGTCGGCGAGGTGCACCGCGCTCTGCTCATGGAACACCTGGATGAACTTGAGCTTGGAGTCTTCTTCGAGGAAGGCGTCGGTCAGGGTCCAGATACCGTGGCCGGGAATACCGGCGACGTATTCGACGCCATAGTTTTTCAGGGTTTGAGCCACGATCTGGCTGCCGGTCAATTTAGTCATGACAGGACTCCTTGGGTTGATGAAACGGAGGGGGTTGCCTCGGCGGTACTGGCTGCACGCCCGCGTGTCGCCCAGTTCAGGCCTTGCTTGGTCAGGCGGCGGATATTCGGGTCGGCGAGGTTGCTGGTGTCGTGCCCGATGGAGTGATAGAACACCCGCCCCTGGCCCCACTGGCGCACCCAGGCCACCGGGCTGCGATGGCCGTTGAGCCAGGGGAAGGGGTTGCCGTCGAAGGTGGTTTCAGCCAGCACATGAATGTTCGGGTCGACCTGCATGTAGTACTGCTCGGACCGTACCTCGAAATCCTCGACGCCCTGGGTCACCTCGTGGCTGTGGTCGATGACGTTGACCTTGTAAGGGTGGGGAAAGCCTTCGCCCATCGGGTGTTCGAGGAATGAGCCGCCGAGCACCCAGTGATATTTGAGGCTGGCGCGAAACGCCGCGCCTGCGCCGTGCCAACCCACCAGGCCGGTGCCGCTTTCGATCGCTTCCAGCAGGCGGTTTTCCTGGGACGCGGTGAGCGTCTCGGTAGTGACGGCGTTGTTCCAGCCGATCACGATCAGGTCATAACCGGTCAAGTCCCTGTCCAGTGTGAAGATGTCGGTGGACTCTTCGACCTCGAAATCCAGTTCCTGGAAAACGGTGCGCGCCCATGCCGCAATTTCGTAGGGGAAATGGCCGGGCCAGCCACCGAATAGATACAAGACTCGACTCACGGTTGATCACCTCTTTACGTTGGGTGTGATTGTTAGGTTATACGTATAACCGCTTATTTAACCTATCACTCCGGATCCCTAAGTCAATGGGGCTTACATGTTTTTCATCGGGGGTTATACGAATAACGTCAGCAGCCCGCCGCAGTGCTTCAACACTGCGTCTGTGTTGCGTCAGGTTGCGTCACCAATAGGGAGGCTGCGAAATTGCCCGGGGCAGGGGGGTAGGAAAAGATGGTTGCCAATGCCGGGGGCATGTCGCGTGCCCTCAAGAACCACCTGGAGCCACTGATGATTCGTTACCTGAAAACGCCTAAACCGGTCGAAGCCCAAGCCGAGATTGCCGCCCAAGTCCGCGATACCGTTGAGCGCATCATCGCCAACGTCGCCCGTAACGGCGATGCGGCCGTACGTGAATACTCGAAGCAGTTTGATCAGTGGTCGCCTGTATCTTTCCGGCTGAGCGACGAAGAAATTGCCGCCTGCGTGGCGAGCCTGTCCGAGCAGGAAATCGGCGATATCACCTTTGCCCAGGCCCAGGTCCGGCGCTTCGCCGAGGTGCAAAAAGCCTCGATGCACGATGTGGAAGTCGAGACCTTGCCTGGCGTGATCCTTGGGCATCGCAATATTCCGGTGAACTCGGTGGCTTGCTACATTCCGGGCGGCAAGTACCCGTTGCTGGCGTCGGCGCATATGAGCGTGCTGACGGCCAAGGTGGCCGGGGTGAAGCGCGTTGTTGCGGCCGCGCCGCCGTTTGATGGCAAGCCTCATCCGGCCATTGTGACGGCGATGTATTTGGCGGGTGCCGATGAGATCTATTGCGTGGGCGGGGTGCAGGCGATTGCTGCGTTTGCGTTGGGCACCGATACGTTCAAGCCGGTGGATATGATCGTTGGGCCGGGTAATGCGTATGTGGCCGAGGCCAAGCGTCAGTTGTTCGGCAAGATTGGTATCGACTTGATTGCCGGGCCTACAGAGACACTGGTGATTGCTGATGACAGCAGCGATGTTGAAATCATCGCTGCCGATTTGTTGGGGCAGGCGGAGCATGGGGTTAATTCGCCTGCGGTGTTTTTGACGAACAGTGCGGAGTTGGCGCAAACCCTGCCGGCGGAGATCGAGCGGCAGTTGGCGATCCTGTCCACCGCACCGGTTGCTTCTGTCGCCTGGCGCGACTATGGCGAAATCATCCTGTGCGACAGCGTCGACGAGCTGGTGCAGGAAGCCGATCGCATCGCCTCCGAGCACGTGCAGGTGATGACCCGCGATCCGTTGTATTTCCTGGAGCACATGACCAATTACGGCGCGTTGTTCCTTGGTGAGCGCACCAACGTTTCCTATGGCGATAAGGTGATTGGGACCAACCACACATTGCCTACCACCGGGACTGCGCGGTACACCGGCGGGCTGTGGGTCGGCAAGTTCATCAAGACGTGCACGTATCAGCGGGTGCTGACGGATGAGGCTTCGGTGTTGGTAGGGGAATACTGCTCGCGGCTTTGCGGGATGGAAGGGTTTGCGGGGCACAAGGAGCAGGCGGATATTCGGATTCGTCGTTACAAGAAGCACGGTTGAGGGTACATATCCGTTGTTTGGGTAACGGCCTCTATTGGTTCCGCTCTTACA
>NZ_JACARK010001751.1:0-415 GCF_013386655.1 Pseudomonas sp. K5002
TGCCCGTGCCCTCTTCAGTGCGGCCGCCGAAAACTGCTCAGCGGCCCACAGCCCGGCGTAAGTGCCCTGCTGGTCCAGCAAGCCGTGATGCGTACCGCGCTCGACAATCCGCCCGCCTTGCAGCACGACGATCTGGTCGGCGTCCTGGATGCTGCTCAAGCGGTGGGCGATTACCAGCACCGTGCGGGCACGGGCCAGGCGAGACAGCGCCTGCTGGATCGCGGCTTCGGATTCAGGATCACTGGCGGCGGTGGCTTCATCGAGAATCAGGATCGGCGCTTCACTGAGCATCGCCCGGGCAATGCCCAGGCGTTGCACTTCACCGCCGGACAGTTGCACGCCGGCTCCGAGGACGGTGTGATACCCCTGGGGCAGCGCGAGGATGCGCTGGTGAATCTGCGCGGCCCGGGCGGCG
>NZ_JACARK010001752.1:0-424 GCF_013386655.1 Pseudomonas sp. K5002
ACCAGGCGAAAGCCACGCACCGGCGAGGTGACTTGCACCTGCTCCAGGCGGCCACGGGCCAGTTCGAACAGCATCGCCGCGTCACGCTCGGCGCTGAGCAGGCCGACCTTGATCACGCTGTCGGGCTCGGCCGCGTGCTCCAGGTGCAAGTCAAAACGCTGCACGCCACTGTCGCGGCCACACAGGAACGCCGACAGGTCGCCAGTCAAACGGCGCAAGGGAAACAGCAAGGCCTGGTGGGACAACACATCAAAATTCAGCTCGATGCGCACATCAAACCGGTCCGGCGGCTGGTAGAACGCCAGCGCCAGGGGCCGTTGGCCGCACAGTGCATCGAGGTGCTTGAGCAGCGCAGCGTCGAAGCGCCGGGCCAGGGTATGCCGAGGCAACGCCTGCACCTGGGCCAGGGTGCGCAAGCCCATGC
>NZ_JACARK010001753.1:0-419 GCF_013386655.1 Pseudomonas sp. K5002
CCCAGGGCGACCTGGCCCGGGTCCAGGCACAGTGGATCAACGCCCAGGCCAATGCCCGTCGCCAGCAGGAATTGTTCAACCGTGGCGTCGGCGCCCAGGCCCAGCTGGACATCGCCCAGACCGACCTGAAAACCACCCAGGCTTCCCTGGATCAGGCCAGGGCCTCGGTCAATCAGGCCAAGGACCAGCTCAACTACGCCGAACTGCGCACCGACCATGCAGGCATCGTCACCGCCTGGAATGCCGAGGCCGGCCAGGTGGTCAGCGCCGGGCAGCAAGTGGTGACCCTGGCACGACCGGACATCAAGGAAGCCGTCATCGACTTGCCCGCCGGCCTCGCCGAACGCCTGCCGCCGGATGTGGTGTTCCTGGTCGCCGGGCAGATGGACCCCACGGTCAGCACCACCGCCACCGTGCGC
>NZ_JACARK010001754.1:0-309 GCF_013386655.1 Pseudomonas sp. K5002
CAGCGCCGCGAGGGCCGCCGGCTGATCGTCGCGGGCCCGCCAATCCAGGGTGGCGAACGGCAGTTGCACCTGCTTGTGCACGATCTGCAGCGGTTGCGCCAGCTCGCCCTGCCAGACGAAACCGCTGCGCAGGATGTCTTGCGCATCGACGGTGGCCTGCCAAGCGGCGCGGAAACGCTCGGGATCCAGGCCCTGCACGTCGACGCGCAACTGGTTGATGTACTCACCCGCCGCCTGTTCGTACAGGGTATGGAACAGCAACCCTTGCTGCATGGGCGACAGCGGATAGAGATCGTCGAGCTGGCCGGC
>NZ_JACARK010001755.1:0-587 GCF_013386655.1 Pseudomonas sp. K5002
GGCAACTGGGTTTCCCGCAGGAAGTAGAACGCGCCCGGCAGCAGCACCGCGACGGTGCCGGAAGCGGCCATGGCGATGGCGTCTTCCTCGGTCATGAATTCCAGGTGGTCCGCCGACAGCGCCTGGTACCGCGCCGCCAGGCTGGAGCCATGCAGGGACGACAACTGTTCGGCGTGCAGTTTTACCGGCAAGCCAAGTTTCCGGGCGGCGATGAACACGCGCTCCACCTGCTCCGGTGAGAACGCCAGGTACTCACAGAAGGCGTCGACCGCGTCCACCAGGCCTTCCGCTGCCAGCGCCGGGAGCATTTCGGTGCAGATGTGATCGATGTAGGCATCGGCCCGGTCCACGTACTCCGCCGGCAACGCATGCGCCGCCAGGCAGGTGCTGCGCACACTGACCGGCAACTCGGCGCCGAGGCGACGGATCACCCGCAAAATCTTGCGCTCGCTGGCCAGGTCCAGGCCGTAGCCGGACTTGATCTCGACGGTGGTTACACCGTCGCGCAGCAAACTGCGCAGGCGCTTGTGGCCGCTGGCAAACAGTTCATCTTCGCTCGCCGCACGCGTGGCGCGCACGGTGCTGGC
>NZ_JACARK010001756.1:0-375 GCF_013386655.1 Pseudomonas sp. K5002
GGCGAAGTACCGGCGTGCAACCTGGCGGTGGTGAACTGGACCAACGAGGAGGGCGCGCGTTTCCAGCCCAGCCTGATCGGCAGCAGCGTGTTCACCGGTGACCTGGCCCTGCAGGACGCCTGGGCCTGCCGCGATGGCGATGGCATCAGCCTCAAGCATGCGCTGCAGCAGATTGGTTATCTGGGGGAGGGCCGCGTCGAGCTGGACGTCGCCGGTTATGTGGAAATCCACGTCGAACAAGGTGATGGCCTTGAGCGCGACGGGCTGGCCATCGGTGTGGTGCGCGACACCTGGGCCGCCCTCAAGCAACGGATTCGGTTCATCGGTGAACAGAACCACACCGGCCCTACGCCCATGGCCGCGCGCAAGGACGCC
>NZ_JACARK010000185.1:0-9779 GCF_013386655.1 Pseudomonas sp. K5002
CAACCGCATGGGCTATGCCCTGGCCGACGGTGCCCGCGCCGTGGTGCTGCACCCCGACGCGCTGCCGTTCAACGAGCCGATCAACGGCCTGGAGATCATCTACAAGCGCTGCATCTACACCCCGGCCAAAGGCTTCCTGGAAGAGGCCGGCTGTCCCGAGTGCCTCAAGGAAGTAGGCGAAGCCCTGTTCGAAAGCCTGGAAGACTGGATGCCCGGCCACACCGATAACTTCACCTGCCCGCTGTGTGGGCATGAGGACGACATCAACGGTTTCCTGTTCCTGCAGGAATGCGGCTTTTCCAACCTGGGATTCATCTTCAATAACTGGGCGGAGGCGGGGTTCAAGCAGAGTTTTATCGACGAATTTGCCGACTGGCTGGACCAGAAGATGAGTTGGGTCAAAGTCGAACTTTAATCCGATGTGAGCGTTCCCACGCAGAGCGTGGGAACGCTCAGTGCTGCAAAAATCATCCATCTATCAGTATTACCAAGTTTGTCAGAGTTTTACATTGAACCCGAGGGGGTGTCTGACTATAATGGCGCGCTTCCATTTTCCCGCTCGGGAGCCCCCGCGATGCTGCGTATCAGCCAAGAAGCTCTGACATTCGACGACATTCTCCTAGTGCCCGGTTATTCCGAGGTGCTTCCTAACGAAGTCAGTCTCAAGACCCGCCTAACCCGTGGCATCGAGCTGAATATTCCTCTGGTTTCCGCTGCCATGGACACCGTCACTGAAGCCCGTTTGGCAATCGCCATGGCTCAGGAAGGCGGCATCGGCATCATCCACAAGAACATGACCATCGAGCAGCAAGCTGCCGAAGTTCGCAAGGTCAAGCGTTACGAAGCCGGTGTGGTCAAGGACCCGATCACCATCGAGGCCGATGCCACCGTTCGTGACCTGTTCGACCTGACCCGCCTGCACAACATCTCCGGCGTTCCGGTGCTGCACGATGGCGACCTGGTCGGCATCGTCACTTCCCGTGACGTGCGTTTCGAGAACCGTCTTGAAGTCACCGTCCGTGAAGTGATGACGCCTAAAGAGCGCCTCGTTACTGTCAAGGAAGGCGCCGACAAGAACGATGTGCGCGAGCTGCTGCACAAGCACCGCATCGAACGCGTACTGATCGTCGACGACAAATTCGCCCTCAAGGGCATGATGACCGTCAACGACATCGAAAAAGCCAAGGCTTACCCGCTGGCCAGCAAGGACGATCAAGGTCGTCTGCGCGTAGGCGCTGCGGTCGGTACCGGCAAAGACACCGGTGACCGTGTAGCGGCCCTGGTGGCTGCCGGTGTTGACGTGGTGGTGGTCGACACTGCCCACGGTCACTCCAAAGGCGTGATCGACCGCGTTCGCTGGGTCAAACAGAATTTCCCTGACGTGCAAGTGATCGGCGGCAACATTGCCACCGGCGCTGCCGCCAAGGCCCTGGCCGAAGCCGGTGCTGATGCGGTCAAGGTCGGTATCGGCCCTGGCTCGATCTGCACCACCCGTATCGTTGCAGGTGTAGGTGTGCCGCAAATCAGCGCCATCGCCAACGTCGCCGCGGCCCTTGAAGGCACTGGCGTACCGTTGATCGCCGACGGCGGCATCCGTTTCTCCGGTGACCTGTCCAAGGCCATCGTCGCCGGTGCTTCCTGCGTGATGATGGGCTCGATGTTCGCCGGTACTGAAGAAGCGCCGGGCGAGATCGAACTGTTCCAGGGTCGTTCGTACAAGGCTTACCGTGGCATGGGTTCCCTGGGCGCCATGTCCCAGGCTCAAGGCTCTTCCGACCGCTACTTCCAGGACTCCTCCGCGGGCGCCGAGAAGCTGGTACCGGAAGGCATTGAAGGGCGTGTTCCGTACAAGGGCACCCTGAGCGCCATCATCCATCAACTGATGGGCGGCCTGCGTTCCTCGATGGGCTACACCGGCAGCGCCGACATCGAAGAAATGCGCACCAAGCCTGAGTTCGTGCGGATCACCGGTGCCGGCATGGCCGAGTCCCACGTACACGACGTACAGATCACCAAGGAAGCGCCAAACTACCGCGTAGGTTGATGCTTCCAGCAAATAGTTAAGTAACCGGGGCTGTCTTATTCAGCCCCGAGTTGTTTCTGATTCATTAGACGAGACTGATCTCATGGCCCTCGACATTCACGCCCACCGCATCCTGATCCTCGACTTCGGTTCCCAGTACACTCAGCTGATCGCCCGCCGCGTGCGTGAAATCGGCGTGTACTGCGAACTGCATCCGTTCGACATGGACGACGAAGCGATTCGCGAATTCGCTCCAAAAGGCGTCATTCTCGCCGGCGGCCCCGAGTCCGTGCACGAAGCCAACAGCCCGCGTTGCCCGCAGGCGGTGTTTGACCTGGGCGTGCCGGTCTTCGGTATCTGCTACGGCATGCAGACCATGGCCGAGCAACTGGGCGGCAAGGTTGAAGGTTCCGAGCTGCGTGAGTTCGGTTACGCCCGTGTCGACGTGGTCGGCAAGAGCCGCCTGCTGGACGGCATCGAAGACCACATCGACGCCGACGGCCTGTTTGGCCTCGACGTATGGATGAGCCACGGTGACAAGGTCACCCGGATGCCGGAAGACTTCCACATCCTGGCCAGCACCCCGAGCTGCCCGATTGCCGGCATGTTCAACGACGAGCGCGGCTACTACGGCGTGCAGTTCCACCCGGAAGTGACCCACACCAAGCAAGGCGGTCGCATCCTGTCGCGCTTTATCCTCGACATCTGCCAGTGCGAAGCCCTGTGGACCCCGTCGAAGATCGCTGAAGACGCCATCGCCAACGTACGTGCCCAGGTCGGCACCGACAACGTCCTGCTGGGCCTGTCCGGCGGCGTTGACTCCTCCGTGGTTGCGGCGCTGCTGCACAAGGCCATCGGCGACCAACTGACCTGCGTCTTCGTCGACAACGGCCTGCTGCGCCTGCACGAAGGCGAGCAAGTGATGGCCATGTTCGCCGAGAACATGGGCGTCAAGGTGATCCGCGCCAACGCTGAAGATCAGTTCCTGAACAACCTGGCCGGCGAGTCCGACCCGGAGAAGAAGCGCAAGATCATCGGCCGCACCTTCATCGACGTATTCGATGCCCAGTCCAACAAACTGGACAACATCAAGTACCTCGCCCAGGGCACCATCTACCCGGACGTGATCGAGTCGGCAGGCGCCAAGAGCGGCAAGGCCCACGTGATCAAGTCCCACCACAACGTGGGCGGCCTGCCTGAGGAAATGAACCTCAAGCTGGTCGAACCACTGCGCGAACTGTTCAAGGACGAAGTCCGCCGTCTGGGCCTGGAACTCGGCCTGCCGTACGACATGGTCTACCGCCACCCCTTCCCGGGCCCGGGCCTGGGCGTGCGGATCCTCGGTGAAGTGAAGAAGGAATACGCCGACCTGCTGCGTCGCGCCGACCACATCTTCATCGAAGAACTGCGCAAGGCCGACTGGTATCACAAGGTCAGCCAGGCGTTCGTAGTGTTCCAGCCAGTCAAGTCGGTTGGTGTCGTAGGCGATGGTCGTCGTTACGCCTGGGTTGTTGCCCTGCGTGCGGTCGAAACCATCGACTTCATGACCGCCCGTTGGGCACACCTGCCGTACGAACTGCTGGAGACGGTCAGCGGTCGTATCATCAATGAGATCGAAGGTATTTCGCGCGTGACTTATGACGTGTCGAGCAAGCCGCCGGCGACCATTGAGTGGGAATGATCCTGCCGTAGCAGGTGAGCGCTGAATAACAAAACCCCGGCCTGGTGCCGGGGTTTTGTGTTTCTGGCGTTTGTCTACCGCCGCGCAATATCCGAAAAGTAAAACTTATCCAGCGTATGCCGCGACTCGGTGTACTCGAACTGCCGTCCATCCTGCAAAAACGTCTGGTTGCTCACCACGATCACATGGCTCTGACCTTCGAGGTCCAGGTGTGTCTGATCGTCCTTTCCCCGTGGCAGCGCTTCGATGGTGCGCTGGGCATAGCTGATCTGCAGCTGCAAGGTCTGTTCGATAAACGCATAGATCGACTGCTCGGCAATCTCCCGATCCAGCCCCGGTATCAGGTCGGCGACGAAGTGGTTGATGTCGAGGATCACCCGTTTGCCGTCGATCCGCCGCACCCGTTTGACCCGGGTAATCAGGCTGCCAGCTTCGGCCTCAATGTGTTGCATCAACGGGCCTTCCAGCGGGAATTGGCTGAACTCCACCACTTCGGTACTGACGTCGTCGCCGAGGGCGGCATGGGTCTCGCGAAAGCTGACGATACCGCCGAGCTGGAACTCGATGGGGTTGGGTGACAACACGAAGGTGCCCTTGCCGTGGATCTTTTGCGCGAAGCCGCGCTCCTGCAATTGCTCGATCGCCCGGCGTACCGTGCCACGGCTGGCCTGGTAGGCGTCCATCAGTTCGGTTTCGGAGGGCAGGCGCGTGCCGCGTTGCAGGCGTTCGGTGGTGATGCTGGCAAGCAGATCGGTATAGATCTGGTTGTATTTACTCATGGGGAAGGGCTCTGTGCCGCGTTGGCGTTCAAGGCAGGAACCTTAGTGGCAGCGATGGGGTTTGTCCATGCAACCCATTGTAGAACTCGGAAATTTCTGACTCAAAAAACAGAAAATTAATCATTTTCAAACTCGTACATACGAGTTATTGCTTTAACTCGTACAGACGAGTAATTTTGGCTTCGGCGTGCTGCCTATGACCGCCCAATAAAAAAAACCAGAGTGGATACCAAGCATGAGCCACGACTATCCGAATATTGCCCGCGAGATTCTCAAGAACCTCGGCGGCAGCGACAACCTTGAGCAAGCTGCCCACTGCGTGACCCGCTTGCGCCTGGCCCTCAAGGACCCGAGCCTGGCCAACAGCGGCGAGCTGAACCAGGTCGACCTGGTCAAGGGTTCGTTCTTCACCGGCGGCCTGTTCCAGATCGTGATCGGCCCCGGCGAAGTGGAAAAAGTCTACGCCGCCCTGCGTGAGCAAACGGGCCTCGCCGCGTCGACCATCGCGGACGTGAAACAGAAAAGCGCCGACAAAATAAACCCGATGCAGCGCCTGGTTCGGGTGTTCTCCGATGTGTTCATGCCGATTTTGCCGGCACTGATCATTGCCGGCTTGCTCATGGGGGTGAACAACCTGATGGGCGCCAAGGGCATGTTCATCGCGGACAAGACCCTGCTCGACGCCTATCCGAACCTGGATGGCCTGTGGAGCCTGATCAACCTGATGGCCAACACCTCGTTCGTTTTCCTGCCGGCGCTGGTGGGCTGGTCGGCGGCCAAGCGCTTTGGTGGCAGTGAAATCCTCGGCATTGTCCTCGGCCTGATGCTGGTGCACCCCGATCTGCTCAACGCCTGGAACTACGGCAAGGCGGTCGCCGGCCTCGACGGCCAGAGCCTGCCGTACTTCGATATTTTCGGCTGGTTCAAGATCGAGAAGGTCGGCTACCAGGGCCAGATCCTGCCGATCCTGCTGGCCGCCTACGTGATGAGCGTGATTGAGAAATGGCTGCGGGCACGGGTGCCGAATGCCATTCAGTTGCTGGTGGTGCCGATCACTACCATCGTCGTCACCGGCGTACTGGCGCTGGCGATCATCGGCCCGGTGACGCGCCACCTCGGCATCCTGATCACCGAAGGCGTGGTCACCCTGTTTGACCTGGCGCCGATGGTCGGCGGCGCAATCTTCGGCCTGCTGTATGCACCGCTGGTGATCACCGGCATGCACCACATGTTCCTCGCCGTGGACCTGCAACTGATCTCCACCCAGGGCGGCACCTTTATCTGGCCGATGATCGTCATGTCCAACCTGGCCCAGGGCAGCGCGGCGCTCGGCGTGTTCTACATGAGCCGCAATGCGCGGGACAAGAGCATGGCGTCCACCTCGGCGATTTCCGCCTACTTCGGCATCACCGAGCCGGCGATGTTCGGGGTCAACCTGCGCTTCAAGTTTCCGTTCTACGCGGCGCTGACCGGCTCGGCGCTGGGCAGTATTTTCCTCTCGCTGAACAAGGTGCAGGCCTCGGCCATCGGCGTCGGTGGCTTGCCCGGGTTCATCTCGATCATCCCGCAGTACATCCCAAGTTTTGTCATCGGCATGGTCGTCGCGATTGTCGTGCCGTTTGTTTTGACCTGTGTGTTGAGCATGAAAATTGTCCGGCCCGGATACCGGGTCGCCTGATCTACCGCTATCGCAGGCAAGCCAGCTCCCACAGTTGATCGCATTTCCAGATTGAAGGAACCCGTCATGCAAAACTGGCAACATTCGGTGATCTACCAGATCTACCCCAAAAGCTTCCACAGCCACGCGGGTAACGCCACCGGTGACCTGCTGGGCATCGTGGACAAGCTCGATTACCTGAAGTGGCTGGGCGTCGATTGCCTGTGGATCACCCCGTTCCTGCGCTCGCCCCAGCGCGACAACGGCTACGACATCAGCGACTACTACGCCATCGACCCGAGCTACGGGACCATGGCCGATTGCGACCTGCTGATCAGCGAAGCCGCCAAGCGCGGGATCACGCTGATGCTCGACATCGTGGTCAACCACACTTCCATCGAACACGAGTGGTTCCAGCAGGCCCGCAGCAGCCTCGACAACCCGTACCGCGACTTCTACATCTGGCGCGACCAGCCGAACAACTGGGAATCCAAGTTCGGCGGCTCGGCCTGGGAATACGAGGCGCAGACCGGCCAGTACTTCCTGCACCTGTTCGACCACACCCAGGCCGACCTGAACTGGGACAACCCCAAGGTGCGCGCCGAAGTGTTCAAGTTGATGCGCTTCTGGCGCGACAAGGGCGTGGGCGGTTTCCGCCTGGACGTGATCAACCTGATCTCCAAGCCGGCGGATTTTCCGGAAGACAACAGCGACGGTCGGCGCTTCTACACCGACGGCCCGAACGTGCATGAATACCTGAAGGAAATGCACCGTGAAGTGTTCGAGGGGCATGACCTGATCAACGTCGGCGAGATGTCGTCCACCAGCCTTGAGCACTGCATTCGTTATTCGAATCCACAGTCGAAAGAGCTGTCGATGACCTTCAACTTTCACCACCTGAAAGTCGATTATCCGAACCTGCAGAAGTGGGTCGCGGCCGACTTCGACTTCCTGCAACTCAAGCAGATTCTGTCCGACTGGCAACTCGGCATGCAGGCCGGTGGCGGCTGGAATGCGCTGTTCTGGTGTAACCACGACCAGCCGCGGGTGGTCTCGCGTTTTGGTGACGACGGCGAGCACCGCGTGGTCTCGGCGAAGATGCTCGCCACTGCGCTGCACTTCCTCCAGGGCACGCCTTTCGTGTACCAGGGTGAAGAGTTGGGCATGACCAATCCGGGCTTCGACACCATCGACCAATACCGGGATGTCGAGACGCTGAACATCTATCGGCTCAAGCGTGAGGCCGGTGAGTCCGAGGCATCGAGCATGGCGGCGATCATGCAGAAGTCCCGCGATAACAGCCGCACACCGATGCAATGGAACGCCGAGCAAAACGCCGGCTTCAGCCGCGGCGAACCGTGGATCGGCATCCCGGCCAACGCGGCGCAGATCAACGTGCAAAGCGAGCTGGATGACCCGCAATCGGTACTGCATCACTACCGTGCGCTGATCAAGCTGCGTCGGCATGAGCCGCTGATTCAGGAAGGCGTTTATCGCCAACTGCTGCCGCAGCACACCCAGGTCTGGGCGTACCTGCGCGAAGGCCACGGCGAACGCCTGCTGGTGCTGAACAACTTCTACGGCACGCCATGCCAGATCGAACTGCCCGATGGCCTGCTGACGGCGGCGAGTGAGCAACGCCTGCTGATCAGCAACTACAACGACTGCCCACAGCGCTCGAGCCAGGTCTCGCTGCGCCCGTATGAATCGTTTGTGCTGCATCTCAAGGACTGAGACCCGCTTTACCCCCGGCGTGGGAGAGCCGGGGCGCTTAAAAAAACATAATAAAAATATCGGAGTGCTTCATGAAAACAACAATAAAGCTGGGCCTCGTTGCATCCTGCCTGACCTTGCCGATGGCAGCCCAGGCGTTGGAATTTGCCGGCTACTTGCGTAGCGGTGCGGGGACTTCAACCGGCAGTGGCAAGCAGCAGTGCTTCCAGTTGCCGGGTGCACAATCCAAATACCGCCTGGGCAACGAGTGCGAGCAGTACGCCGAACTCGAATTGCGCCAGGACCTGCTGACCCTCGACGACGGCTCGGTGTTCAGCGTCGACGCCATGGCTTCGCTGTACAACAAGTACGACCGGGCGCTGAAGTTCCAGGGCGAAGACAACGGCTCGGCACGCATGCCGCAGATGTATGCGCAGTGGTCGAACATCCCCAGCCTCAACGGCGGTTCGCTGTGGGCCGGCCGGCGCTACTACAAACGAAACGACATCCATATCTCCGACTTCTACTACTGGAACCAGAGCGCCACGGGCGGTGGTATCGAGGACGTGAAAATCGGCGACCTGAAATACAGCTACGCGCTTTCCCGCAAGGACAACCTGTACCAGAAGGAATACGCCACCCGTCACGACTTCAACGTGGCCGGCTTCAAGACCAATCCCGGCGGCGAGCTGGAACTGGGCTTGAGCTACATCGAAAAAGCCGGTGGCCGTGACACCAACAGCGGCTGGGCCATTACCGCCCAGCATGTGCAGAAACCCTTCCTCGGCGGGCGCAACAAATTTGCCCTGCAGTACGGCGAAGGCCCCGGCACCGGCCTCGGTTATACCGGCGATACGTTCCTCGATAAAAGCAGCAAGAGCTACCGCGCAGTGGAGTTCTTCGACTGGCAAGTGACGCCGCGGTTTGGCGGGCAGATCGAGGCCGTGTACCAGAAGGATATTCGCCCGGGCAACCAGGATCAGACCTGGATGTCGCTGGGCGTGCGCCCGGCCTATGCGATTTCCGAACAGTTCAAGCTGGTCACCGAACTCGGTCATGATCAGGTCGAGGCTACCGGTGGCACGCGCAAGCTGAGCAAATTTACGTTCGCCCCGACCTGGTCGCCCAAAGGCCCGGATTTCTGGGCACGACCGGAAGTGCGCCTGTATTACACCTACGCGACCTGGAACGAAGCGGCCAAGCGTGCGGCCAATGAACTGGCGGCAGGTTCGGCGTTGTCCGACACCGGCAGTTATGGCTCGGCGTTGCATGGCTCCAACTTTGGTGTGCAGGTTGAGTACTGGTGGAAATAAAGCCGTCGATGCCCAATGATTTTTACAGAACCAAACAGCAGGTGAAGTCATGACCACAACCCATTCCCTGGAATTGCTGGCGCCATTGTCCGGGGTGCTGCTCGCCCTGGACCAGGTGCCTGATCCGGTGTTCTCCAGTCGCCTGATCGGCGATGGCCTGTGCATCGATCCGACCTCGCAGACCCTCTGCGCGCCACTGGCCGGGGTGATCAGCAATATCCAGGACAGTGGTCATGCGGTGAGCATCACCGATGACAACGGCGTCCAGGTGCTGATGCACATCGGCCTGGACACCGTGAACCTGGCGGGCAAGGGTTTCACCCGATTGGTCGAGGAAGGCCAGCGGGTGGAAGCCGGGCAACCGCTGATTGAATTCGATGCCGACTACGTGGCGCTCAATGCCCGTAGTTTGCTGACCCTGATGCTGGTGGTCAGTGGCGAGCCCTTCAAGCTGCTGACGCCCGAGCAGGGCCTGGTAGACGTGGGGCAGCCACTGCTGCGAGTCACGCCGCAAGCCGTTGCCGACGAGGTGAAAGACGAGGAGGGTGACGCCCTGTTCTCCAGGCCACTGACCTTGCCCAACGCCAACGGCCTGCATGCGCGCCCGGCGGCG
>NZ_JACARK010001757.1:0-338 GCF_013386655.1 Pseudomonas sp. K5002
GCCATAACCTGCTGGAAGCCCTGCGCCCCTCGATCATGCCCGAGCCCGGCCACCGCGCCGACCTGGCCGTGGAGAAGGCCCTGAGCCTGCTCAAGCATGGCGGCCTCGGCCAGGGTCGGCTGCTGCTGATCGGCTCGTCGCTGTCCAAGCAGGAACGCCAGGGGATCCGCCTGCAGCTGCAAGGCAACCAGGCGCCGAGCTTGTCGATCCTTGGCATCGGCAGCCGCGAAGGCACGCCGGTGACCCAGGAAAGCGGCGAATTCCTCAAGGACGCCCAAGGCGCAATCCTCGTACCGCGTCTCGACAGCCCGACCCTCAAGGCATTCGCCAGCGAAATG
>NZ_JACARK010001758.1:0-417 GCF_013386655.1 Pseudomonas sp. K5002
GTTAGTGGCGCCCAGGCGACCGCTCAGGTCCCGACCGCCGGCCTGCACATCCTTGATCGCCTGCACCAGGCAATCGCTGACCCGCGCCACATCTTCGGTGGTGGGCTGCTCGATCTGGCTGACCGACAATGTCTCCCAGAGCAAGCCGAGGCTGGCATAGCTGTCGATGTCATAGGCCATCGGCGGCACGCTGGCAGCCAGGGTTTCCAGCTCTTCAACACTGCGCAGGGTTACCCGCGCCGCCGAAGCCTTGCCCATGGCATGCACCATCACGCCGGGGTCGCGCAGGGCAATCAGGCGGTTGGCCTGGTAACCATGGGCGAGGAAGGCGCCGGACATCGCCTTGCCCACCAGCAGCGCGATCACCGGGTGACCGGCCAGGCGGGCACGGGCGTAGCTGTCGGCAGCGGCGGCCAA
>NZ_JACARK010001759.1:0-347 GCF_013386655.1 Pseudomonas sp. K5002
CCGTTGCACCGGCACCTCGAAACCTGCCAGCAGGCCGTAGCCCAGCGCTGCAGCAAACGCCAGGCCGCAGGCCCAGGGCAGCCACGGCAAAGGTTTCGGCCAACCCCCGTAGCGCGCAAGACCGGCGACCAGGCCATAGATCAACCCCGCCAGCAGGCCGATGTGCTGCCCGGAAATCACCAGTAAATGCACGGTGCCAGTGGCTTGCAGGACCCGCCAATCCTCGGCGGCCAACCCGGAACCATCGCCGAGCACCAGCGCCGCCAGGCCTGCCTCTCGCCCCTGGGCATCCACTGCCAGCAGCCGCTGGCGAATCCCGTCGCGCCAGGCATGTCGTGCCGGTGCCA
>NZ_JACARK010001760.1:0-321 GCF_013386655.1 Pseudomonas sp. K5002
GCCGTATCGCCACCGTGCTCAACAGCGCGACGTTGACGCAACCTCGCGAATCCCGCGAGCCCAAGGGCCGCCAGGTGAGCTTTGAAGGCGTGGACTTTCGCTACCCCGACGGCACGCAGGTGCTGCATGACATTGACCTGGATCTACCGCCCGGCACGCTGACCGCATTGGTGGGCGACTCGGGCGCCGGCAAATCCACCCTGGCCACTTTGCTTGCGCGCTTTGCCGATGTGAGTGCCGGGGCGATCCGCATCGGCGACGTCGACCTGCGGGACATGCACAGCGCCACCTTGTATCGCCAGGTCGCCTTTGTGTTCCAGG
>NZ_JACARK010000186.1:0-4093 GCF_013386655.1 Pseudomonas sp. K5002
TGTGGGAGCGGGCTTGCTCGCGAAGGCGGTGTGTCAGGTAACTCATGTACCGACTGATCCGCCGCTTTCGCGAGCAAGCCCGCTCCCACACTGTTTTGCGGCGATTGTGGCTTTACCCACAATCCCTGTTAACCCACCTGTGGATAACCTGTTCGCGGCTGTCCACACCCCATGCAAATCAAGCCCTCCAGCTCGCTGTACGAAAAACAACCAACCTAACTGACGGTTTTTCCTTGGGTTTTTCTGTGGATAAGGAAAATGCCCGGGACAGACTTGCCCCCAAAGTCTGTTGGTGCTTCTGTGGATAAGATGTTCGCTATCCGCTGTAGGCCATATAATGCGTGGCTTACAGTGCGTTGATTAAAATGTAACCAATATCGCTATTCCGGCTGGTTTTTGCTTTCAAAGCCGCGATTTTCCTCGGTTTAAGCCGGTTTTCCACAGATGGCCCAAAGTTGCCCCCAAAGTCTGTTGGCGCTTCTGTGGATAAGGTGTTTGCGTTCCTCTGTAGCCCATGCAGGACGTGGCTTTCAGGCTTTAGGTCAAAAAATGATCAATGTGGGATAAAACCGGTGCCTTTGAATAAGTCACGGATTTTCTTGGTTTTATTTCGACGGGAAAGCGCAGTTGCCCACAATTGCTGTGGGTGGCTTTGTGGATAAGTTGTTGGGCAATGGCTGGAAGTAAGGCGGGCAGCGGTCTGTCACGGTGTTGGATGAATTTTGTACAGTCACAAACCAGTGTGGGGGCCGGGCAAGCCCGGCTCCCACATTTTGATCGGCGGCGTGTCAGCCGGTTACTCGTGTACGGCGACGCCTTTCAGATACGGCGCTGGCGCCGCCCCCAGGTTGCTCAGCATCCGCTCGCTGTACCAGTCCACAAAGTTGACCACACCAAACTCATAAGTCTTGGAGTACGGCCCTGGCTGGTACGCGGTGGAGTTGATGCCGCGCTGGTTCTCTTCGGCCAGGCGACGGTCCTGGTCGTTGGTGGCGTCCCACACTTTGCGCATGCGCTCGACGTCGTAGTCCACACCCTCCACGGCGTCCTTGTGCACGATCCACTTGGTGGTGACCATGGTTTCCTGGGCACTGATCGGCCACACGGTGAACACAATGATGTGGTCGCCCATGCAGTGGTTCCACGAGTGAGGCAGGTGCAGGATGCGCATCGAGCCCAGGTCCGGGTTCTTGATGCGGCCCATCAGCTTGTTGCAGCCTTGCTTGCCGTCGAGGGTCATCGACACGGTGCCCTTGAGCAGCGGCATGCGCACGATGCGGTTACGCAGGCCGAAGCTGGCGTGGGCGTAAGGGATCTTTTCGGCATCCCAGGCGGCGGCGGAGGCGGCCACGTGGTCCTTGAAGGCCTGGTCGGCCCGCGGGTCGGTAACGTCGTCCCATTCCAGCAGGGTTTTCAACAGTTCCGGGTGCGACGCGTTGCAGTGGTAGCACTCGCGGTTGTTTTCCAGCACCAGCTTCCAGTTGGCTTTTTCAAACAAGGTGGTCTGGATCGCCACCTTGGTGTTCTCCATGTCGTAGGGTTCCATGTAGTGGCTCAAGGTCGACAGGAAGTCGTCGATGGCCGGCGGGTTCTCCGACAGGCTGATAAAGATGTAGCCACCGGCGGTCTTCACATTCACCGGCTTGAGGCCGTATTGCTTCATGTCGAAGTCGGCGCCCATTTCGGTACCGGCGAACAGCAGGCGGCCGTCCAGTTCATAGGTCCACTGGTGGTAATGGCACACCAGCTTGGCAACCTTGCCCTTGTCGCTGGTGCACAAGCGCGAACCGCGGTGGCGACACACGTTATGGAATGCGTGCACTACACCGTCGGCGCCACGGATCACGATGATCGGGTTCTTGCCCACTTGCAGGGTGATGTAGTTGCCCTTGGCGGGGATCTCGCAGGTCATGCCGGCGATCAACCACTCTTTCTGGAAAATTTCCTGCATGTCGATATCGAACAGCCGTTCATCAGAGTAAAACGGCTGTGGCAGCGAAAAGGTCCGCTCGCGTTCTTGCAGCATTTGCGCAGTGGCCTTGCGTGCGGGTTCCAGCGGATCGCCCAAGCTTAAGGTTGCGGTGACGTCCATCGTGTGTGTCCTCATGGCCATTCTGTGTGGCCGGCGAATAGTGGCTAGGTTTTGCAGCAAGGCGTAAAGAAAGTGTCTTTGTTGGGAGCGAGTGTGGGCCCCACAACGGCCAGAACCTTATCCATGAACGACATGGCCCACTCTGTTCCCGACGCGCAACCCCCGTGGTATGGGGGCTGGTCGCGATAAGTATGTGAATGTCGCAGATAGGTAAATGGGTGATTCGCGCGTTACGCAGAATCGCCACCATAAGGCCGATCACACGGCTATGGAGAACAGCATGTCCAACAGCTTCCTGAACCCGGTAACAACCCAGACCTGGGCCAATGGTCGGCACATCGTCCGTTGCGTCAAAGTCATCCAGGAAACCTGGGACGTGCGCACCTTCTGCTTTATGGCCGACCAGCCGATCCTGTTCTTTTTCAAGCCCGGGCAGTTCGTCACCCTGGAGCTGGAAATCGACGGCCAGCCGATCATGCGTTCGTACACTATTTCCAGTTCGCCGTCGGTGCCTTACAGCTTTTCGGTGACCATCAAGCGCGTGCCGGGCGGCAAGGTGTCCAACTGGTTGCATGACACGCTGCATGAAGGCCAGGAGCTGGCGGTGCACGGGCCGGTGGGGTTGTTCAATGCCATCGACTTCCCGAGCCCGAAAGTGCTGTACCTCAGTGGTGGTGTCGGTATTACCCCGGTGATGTCCATGGCGCGCTGGTTCTACGACACCAACGCCAACGTCGACATGACGTTTATCCACAGCGCCCGCTCGCCAAAGGACATCATTTACCACCGCGAGCTGGAGCATATGGCGTCGCGGATTGATAACTTCAGCCTGCACCTGATTTGCGAGAAACACGGCCTGGGTGAACCCTGGGCCGGTTATCGCGGTTACCTCAACCACAAGATGCTCGAACTGATGGTGCCGGACTTCCTGGAGCGGGAAGTCTTCTGTTGCGGCCCGACGCCTTACATGAACGCGGTAAAGCGCCTGCTGGAAGCCGCCGGCTTCGACATGGCGCGTTATCACGAAGAATCCTTCGGCGCGACGCCACCGGAAGCCCGGGCCGACGCGGTGGAACAAGCCGAACAAGCGGCGGATGCACCGGAGATCGACCTGGCGGACCTGCATCAGGTGGAATTCATTGCCTCTGGCAAGAGCATCCGCGTGGCACCGGGCGAGACCGTGCACGCAGCGGCGGCCAAGCTTGGCCTGCTGATTCCGAAAGCTTGCGGCATGGGGATCTGTGGGACGTGCAAGGTGCTGAAGCTGGGCGGGGAGGTCGAGATGGACCACAACGGCGGGATCACCGAGGAAGACGAAGCGGAGGGTTACATCCTGTCGTGCTGCAGCGTGCCGAAGGGTGATGTGCGCATCGAGTTCTAATGATCGTTCCCACGCTCCGCGTCGGAATGCCTCCTTGGACGCTCCGCGTCCCTCTGTGTGACGCGGAGCGTCACGGGCTGCATTTCCACGCAGAGCGTGGGAACGATCAGGCCCAGCGTTGAATTTCAATCAGGCCGTCCGGTCCTGCATAGTTACGGACGTTGGAATACCGCCAGCTCGGCCAAGTCCACACAACCCCGCTTCACAGGAATCGATCGTTCCCACGCTCCGCGTGGGAATGCCTCCTTGGACGCTCCGCGTCCCGCTGTGTGACGCGGAGCGTCACGGGCTGCGTTCCCACGCAGAGCGTGGGAACGATCAGGCCCAGCGTTGAATTTCAATCAGGCTATCCTGTCCCGCATAGTTGCGGGCGCTGGAATACCGCCAGTGCTCGGCCAAGTCCACACAACCCCGCTTCACAGGAATCGATCGTTCCCACGCTCCGCGTGGGAATGCCTCCTTGGACGCTCTGCGTCCCGCTGTGTGACGCGGAGCGTCACGGGCTGCATTCCCACGCAGAGCGTGGGAACGATCAGGCCCAGCGCTGAATTTCAATCAGGCCATCCTGTCCTGCATAGTTGCGGGCGCTGGAATACCGCCAGTGCTCGGCCAAGTCCACA
>NZ_JACARK010001761.1:0-322 GCF_013386655.1 Pseudomonas sp. K5002
TGCGTGGCGCACGTGCCCATGCGGCCTGGCGGGGCGCGACGGCTATCAGCGAAGAAGATATCGAAGCGGTCGCGGAATTTGCCCTGCGCCATCGTCGTCAGGAGCAATCCCCGCCTGCAACGCCGCCCGCTGGCGGTCAATCACCCAAGCCCAATGATGCACCTGAAGACCAGGGCCAGTGGGGCAACATGCCCGCACCCGCCTTGCCGATAGGTGCTCGCCGTGATGTGCCCACCTGGCCAAAAAAGCCCTAGGCATTCGCCCCAAACCTGACGCGGGGGCGGATGCACGGCCCAAGGCGGGTCGACTGAACAAGGGCCGG
>NZ_JACARK010001762.1:0-378 GCF_013386655.1 Pseudomonas sp. K5002
CCACCAACATATCGTGCCGCACCTGCCCGGCAGCATGGCCCTGGGTGCGCACGTGCTGGCAGAGGGCGCGGTCACGGCGCGCTGGCGCCTGGGCAATGGCAGCCTGTTGCAGATCGACCTCAACCTGAGCGCCGATTCTCTGAACTACCCGGCTGCCGAGCACCTCCTATTTGTGACGCAGGCCAGCGGGGCCGAACAATTGGCTCCCCTCAGCGCCCGCGTCAGCCTCACCCATTCCCCTGTTGGAGAGCACCCTTGAGCGACGCGCAATTGGAAATACTCGCCAGCCGAGCGGGCCTGGCCGTCGATTGGATCGACGCGAATGGCCGCCCGCAACATGTAAAGCCCGACGCCCTGCGCGCCGTGCTCAAAGGCCTG
>NZ_JACARK010001763.1:0-620 GCF_013386655.1 Pseudomonas sp. K5002
CAGCGGGTGGAACAGTGCGTCGGCGCCAAAGCTCTGGTCGAACTGGCCGAGGTAATTGAAGGTGATACTGGCGCTCGGCAACGCGGCCATGGTCTGGCGGCACAGGTCGTCGGCCAGGTAGCGCAGCACGCCATAACCCAACCCTTTGTGGGGCACGCCGCGCAGTTGCTCCTTGATCGCCTTGATCGAGGCGCCCTGCCCGGCGGCCTCTTCGATATGCAGCGGGGTCAGGCGCAGCGGGTAGGCGCTGGTGAACCAGCCGACGCTGCGGGTCAGGTCGATCTCGTCGAATAGCGGTTCGCGGCCGTGGCCTTCCAGCTGGATCAATGCCGATTCATGGCCACTCCAGCGGCACAGCACACGGGCCAGGGCGGTCAGCAGCAAATCGTTGACCTGGGTGCGGTAGGCACTTGGCGCCTGCTGCAACAACTGGCGGGTGCGCTCGGCATCCAGGCGCACGCTGACGGTATCGGCGTCGCGATTGCGCAGCGAACCCTGTGGGCGATCCACCGGCAACTCAACGGCAGGGCCGGCCAACTGTTGCTGCCACACGTGCAGCTCCTCACGCAGGGATTCGCTGCCGGCATACGCCTGCAACCGCGCCGCCCAGTCGCGCAAGG
>NZ_JACARK010001764.1:0-319 GCF_013386655.1 Pseudomonas sp. K5002
GCTTTGGTTGCGGCTGACGTTGTCCAGGCGATCGCGCAGGAAGGCCGGCAGTTGCAGTTCAAAGAAGCCGAACATCGGCAGGGCGAGAATCACAAACAACGCAGCGAAGCTGCCGAGGATCCACGGGGTTTGCAGCAGGGCGGCGAGGTTGCCGCCGAGCAGCGCAGCCAATACACCGAGCGCGGCATACACCAGCGCCATGCACACCACGTAGCTGGCGGCCAGGGCAAAGCCGCGCCGTGGGCTGGCGCCGCTGCCGACCACAAGGCCGGCGAGGATCGGCAACATCGGCAGGGAACACGGGGCGAAGGCCAGCAGC
>NZ_JACARK010001765.1:0-498 GCF_013386655.1 Pseudomonas sp. K5002
CAGCGACGGCCTGATCGCAGACGTCCACCCGCAGCCGCGCCAGCAGGTTGATCCCGCCGGACTGTTCATCCACCTGCAAAAGCGCCCCGCAATGACTGGCCAGTGCCTCCACCAGAAAGCCGCGCCGCACGGTGTAGAGCTGGCGCATTTTTTTCAGGTGACGGGTGAAATGGCCCTGGTCGAGAAAGTCCGCCGTGGTGGCTTGCAGCAATTCGGCGCTGCGGTTTTGCAGCACGCCGGCGCTGGCCTCAAAGGCCGGGAGCAGCGCCCGAGGCACCACCAGATAACCCAGGCGCAGCCCCGGGAAGAGCATCTTGCTGAAACTGCCGGAGTAGATCACCCGGTCGGCCGTGTCCTGGCTCTTGAGCGCGGCCAGGGGTTGGCCCTTGTAGCGGAACTCGCTGTCGTAGTCGTCTTCCACCACCCAGCCGCCGTGGGCCTGTGCCCAATCGAGCAAGCGATGGCGCCGCGCGGTACCGAGGGCGACCCCCAGCGGGC
>NZ_JACARK010001766.1:0-425 GCF_013386655.1 Pseudomonas sp. K5002
ACGCTTAACGCCGTGCCGGCTGTCGTTTGTGCTGCAGCGGCTCGATGACTTGCCTGCGTCGCTACGCCTTGCGCCTGGTCGGCGTCGGACTGCGCTACGACGGCGACACTCATCGCATCGATGCTGGCGCTGTTCGCTTGCTGTGCTGTGGTGTGGGCCGTGTCGGCCGAACGCTGTGCCGTGTTTGCCGCATCCAGAGACGCATTGGCGCGGCTCTGGGCAGCCAGGGCCTTCTGATTGACCTGCGAGGCGCTCAGCAACGCATGGTCGGCGGCGCTCTGCGCGGTCTGCGCAGCCGTCTGAGCGGTGGATGCCGCACCCAACGCAGCTTCAGCGTTGGCTTGAGTCTCCAGCACGGCATGCTGTGTGCCGGACGCCGCGTCGGAAGCGGTGTCGGCACGGCTTTGAGCCGCCTGCGCAGAAGC
>NZ_JACARK010001767.1:0-337 GCF_013386655.1 Pseudomonas sp. K5002
AACGCACTGCGCCGCCGCCGCGTACCACGTCCACGGCATCCATGTTGCCCATGCTGATGGGCGCGAACGACAACTGCGGCTGGCCATACGGCGCGAACGGCACCGGGATGCCGTCCATCAAGACCGTGGAGCGCGAGGCCAGGCGTGGGTTGAGCCCGCGAATGCCGAAGTTCAGCGCCATGTCGTGGCTGCCGGTGCCGTTGTTTTCCGGGGCGTTGACCCCGGGAATGCGGTTGAGCACGTCGCGGGCCTGGGTGGCGCCCTGGCGTTCGAATTCTTCGCGGCGGATCACGTCCCGGGCGCCAGGGTGCTCGAAGACGTTGGTTTGCGCCGCGTC
>NZ_JACARK010000187.1:0-3453 GCF_013386655.1 Pseudomonas sp. K5002
CAGGTGGCAACGGAACACCTGGCCGGCGTGATCGCCTTCGGTGGCCTCGACTTCGACCTGCACACCGAAGTGCGCGATCACCAGGCCCGTTTGCTCGGGGCCCAGGTCGCCGCCCTCAAGCGCTTCCACGGCGGAGGATTCACGTTTGGCGGCGCGGGCAGCGCGTTCGCCCTGAATCTTTTCGATGCGCCAGTTTTGGCGACGGTTGAGCTGGCGTTTGGCCATTGGTGTTCCGTGTCGATAATGCAAAGGTTAGGTGAAACGGTCGCGAGTCTAGCACGCCCTGCCTGCTAAACTGCGCAGCTACGCCAAGGTGCCAAGGAACCACGACATGCAAAACCCACAGAACCTGATTTGGATCGATCTGGAAATGACCGGTCTGAACCCTGACACCGACGTCATCATCGAGATGGCGACCATTGTCACCGACAGCAACCTCAACACCTTGGCCGAAGGTCCGGTGATCGCCATTCACCACAGCGACGCGGTGCTGGCCACCATGGACGAGTGGAACACCCGCACCCACGGCAACTCGGGCCTGACCCAGCGTGTGCGCGACAGCCGCGTGAGCATGGCTGAGGCTGAAGCCGAAACCATCGCCTTCCTGGAAAAGTGGGTACCCAAGGGCAAGTCGCCAATCTGCGGCAACAGCATTTGCCAAGACCGCCGCTTTCTCTATACCCACATGAAGGCGCTGGAAAGCTACTTCCACTACCGCAACCTGGACGTGTCGACCTTGAAGGAGCTGGCCGCGCGCTGGGCGCCGGAAGTCAAAGACAGCTTCCACAAGGGCAGCACCCACCTGGCGCTGGACGATATTCGCGAGTCGATTGCCGAGCTGCAGCATTACCGCAAGCATTTCATCAAGTTCTGACTTGAGTCGTGGTGAGGCGTTTTTGTGGCGAGGGAGCTTGCTCCCGCTGGGCTGCGAAGCGGCCCTGAAAAATGGGACTGCTGCGCAGTCCAACGGGAGCAAGCTCTCTCGCCACATCAGCAAGAGCTTTAAGCTCTTCAGCGCTCGCCCCCTTTTGGTGCCATCACCAAATGATTAGACTGCGCGCCTCTTTGCAAGGATCGCCATCATGCTGCTGATGCTCTACCTCATCGCCATCACCGCCGAAGCCATGACGGGTGCCTTGTCCGCCGGGCGGCGCGGGATGGACTGGTTCGGTGTGGTGCTGATCGCCTGCGTGACGGCGCTGGGCGGCGGTTCGGTGCGTGACGTGTTGCTCGGCCACTACCCGCTGACCTGGGTCAAACACCCGGAGTACCTGGTGCTGACCTCCGTCGCGGCCCTGGTGACCATCTTCATCGCTCCATTGATGCGCCACCTGCGCTCGCTGTTCCTCGCGTTGGACGCCGTGGGCCTGGTGGCCTTCACCCTGATCGGCAGCATGACCGCCCTGGAAATGGGCCACGGCATGCTGGTGGCGTCAGTCAGCGGTGTGATCACCGGGGTATTCGGCGGCATCCTGCGGGATATCTTCTGCAACGACATTCCGTTGATCTTCCGCCGCGAGCTGTACGCCAGCGTGTCGTTCCTGGCCGCCTGGTTCTACATGCTGTGCATCTACCTTGAGCTGCCAAGTGAGCAATCGATCCTGCTGACGCTGTTCAGCGGCTTTCTATTGCGCCTGCTGGCGATCCGTTTTCACTGGGAAATGCCCAAGTTCGTCTACAACGACGACGTGCACTGACGTTCGGCGTGCTGGTTCAGCGCCCATTCCACATGTTCGCGCACCAGTTCCGAGGGGTATTCCCGACGCGCCTTCAGCGCTTCCAGCACCGGAATGCTTGATGGCGCATTGCCCAGGCCCACCGCCAGGTTGCGCAGCCAGCGCTCATAGCCGGCGCGGCGCAGGGGAGAACCTTCGGTGCTGCTGAGGAATTTGTCCTCGTCCCACATAAACAACTCGGCGAGCTCTGCGTTATCCAGGTTGTGCCGTGGCTTGAAATCGCCTTCGTCGGTAGGCCGCGCGAAACGATTCCACGGGCAAACGATCTGACAGTCATCGCAGCCGAATACCCGATTGCCGATCAGTGGGCGCAGTTCTTCGGGGATCGCGCTTTTCAGCTCGATGGTCAGGTAGGAAATGCAGCGCCGGGCGTCCAGCACGTAGGGCCCGACGAAGGCGTTGGTAGGGCAGATATTCAGGCAGGCGGTGCAGCGGCCACAATGTTCGGTGGCGTGGGGTGGGTCGACCGGCAACGGCAGGTCGACAAACAGCTCGCTCAGGAAGAAGTAACTGCCCGCCTTGCGATTGAGTACCAAGGTGTTCTTGCCGATCCAGCCGAGCCCGGCTTGCTCGGCGATGGCTTTTTCCAGCACGGGGGCGCTGTCGACAAAGGCGCGGAAGCCGAACGGGCCGATTTGCGCCTGGATGCGGTCGGCCAGTTGCTGCACGCGCTTGCGGATCAGCTTGTGGTAGTCGCGGCCCAGGGCGTAGCGGGAGATGTAGGCTTTTTCGGGTTTGGCCAGCAGTTGGGCCATTTGGGTGTCGCCCGGCAAGTAGTCCATGCGCAGTGAGACCACGCGCAAGGTGCCGGGTACCAGCTCCTCCGGGTGTGAGCGCTTGCTGCCGTGGGCGCCCATGTAGTCCATTTCGCCGTGGTAGCCGGCGTCGAGCCAGCGTTGCAGGTGCTGTTCATGCTCGGCGAGGTCGAGGCCGCTGATGCCCACTTGTTGAAAGCCCAGCTCGCGGCCCCAGTCTTTGATCGATTGGGCGAGGGCGGGCAGGTCGTAGGTAATAGCAGGCATGAACAAGAGAAACCGCAGGTTAGATGCGTATAATTCTGCCAGACATCGGAGCTTGAAGACGCATGCCGCAGACAAAACACGAAATACCCGACGTTCAGCACCTGTTGCCCGGCCAATTGCCGCAACTCGCTGCGCGTTCCCCGGACGCCCATAAAGGCCAGTTCGGCCATGTATTGCTGATCGGCGGCGACCGAGGTTTTGGCGGCGCCGCCTTGCTCAGTGCTGAAAGTGCCCTGCGCAGTGGTGCCGGCATGGTTTCCCTGGCGACCCGTAGCGAACACGTCGGTGCGGCGCTGGCGCGGTTGCCGGAAGTGATGACGGTGGGCGTGCACTCGGCCAATCAATTGATGGGCCTGCTGGAAAAGATTTCCGTGATCGTCATCGGCCCGGGCCTGGGCGAGGTCTCCTGGGGCAAAAGCCTGCTGTCGGTAGCGGCCAATGCCAGGCAGCCGCAAGTCTGGGACGCCGATGCCTTGAACCTGCTGGCGGCGGGCAGCGTCAGCCTGCCGGCCAATTGCGTGATCACTCCGCATCCTGGCGAAGCGGCCCGCTTGATGGGTATTTCGACAGCCGAGGTTCAGGCCGACCGCCTTAACGTGGCGCGCGCCTTGAGTCAGAAATTCAATGCGGTGGCGATCCTCAAGGGCGCCGGCAGCTTGATCGCCAGCCCGGACGGTCGGGTTGCCCGCTGCGAT
>NZ_JACARK010001768.1:0-315 GCF_013386655.1 Pseudomonas sp. K5002
TATCGGCTTCGCCCAACCGTTGCTGGACATGCCCCAACGCCTGTCGCGATTGCTGCTGGACAAGGCCTTTGCCGCCGCGCATCCCGCCCTGCCGCCGGAACTGGGCGCGCAACTGCAGCTCAAGCAGGCCGAGGAAAACAACCTCGCGCGCCTCACTGAAAGCTTCCATCTGAACCTCGATGCGCTGGGCTTTCTGTCCTTTGTGGTGGGCCTGTTTATCGTGCATGCCGCCATCGGCCTGGCGCTGGAGCAGCGGCGCGGCCTGCTGCGAACCTTGCGTGCGTGCGGGGTCAGTGCGCGGATGCTGATCCTCAG
>NZ_JACARK010001769.1:0-494 GCF_013386655.1 Pseudomonas sp. K5002
TTCAATTGTTCGGCGCTGAAGTGCGCGCCCTCCCCCGTGCTGGAGAGGCCGGGCATCTGCTCCATCAGCCCCGCCACCATGCGCGCCGACGCCACCAGGCGCTGGTCGAGGGAGAACATCATCTGGTTGCGCAGGTCGTTGAGCATCCACGCGGCGGCCAGGACCCAGATCAGCACGAAAGCTGCGCCGAGCTTGAAGGTCAGCCGCAGGCGCAGGCTCATCACGAAGCGTCCTCTCCACCGTCAGCCGGGCCCAGGCGATAGCCCAGGCCGCGCACGGTTTCGACGATGCCGTTGCCGAGTTTGCGCCGCAGGTGGTGGATGTGCACGTTGAGGGCGTTGCTTTCCAGTTCGTCGTTCAGGCCGTAGACGCTGTCCTTGAGCTGCTCGCTGGAGAGCACCCGGCCGCGGTTCTGCAACAGGGCCTGCAACAGCGCCTGCTCGCGGCGGGACAGGTCCACCGACTCACCGCCCAGCAACGTTTCGCGGCTGCTG
>NZ_JACARK010001770.1:0-380 GCF_013386655.1 Pseudomonas sp. K5002
GCAAAATCGCCGGCTGCCAGCGTGCACGCCACCACAAACCGAAGCCCAGCAGGGTGGTGCAGGCCAGGATCAGGCTGGTCAGTTGCCAGATCCACAGGCTGTCGTTGTCCGGCGCGGTGATCACGGTCGGGCTGGCCGGCGTGTCCACGATCAGGCTCGGGTTGGTCGCCACCTGCAGGGTGCGCGCCGGCAGGCTGGTGCGTTCCAGATGGTCTTCGTGGGTGTTCCACCACACCACTTCCACCGCCGGCAGTTCAAGCGCGCCAACGCGGTTGGGCACCAGCGCTTCGCGGTCTTCACGGCTGCCGATCAGGCCACGGTCGTTGTTCTGGTTGCTCAGCACCGGCTGGTCCGGGTAGCGGCGCAGGCCAGGGATGTCG
>NZ_JACARK010001771.1:0-372 GCF_013386655.1 Pseudomonas sp. K5002
CGCCTGGAAAGCCTGCTGCAGAGCAGCGATATGCTGTTCGGCGCCCGCGACGGCTTTGAACCCCGCGGTGAAAACGTCAGCCAGGGCGCGTTCTTCGCCCCGACCCTGCTGCAAGCCCGCGACCCGCATGCGGAAGGCGGCGCCCACGACATCGAGGCCTTCGGCCCGGTCAGCACGCTGATGGCCTACGACGACCTCGACGAAGCCCTGGCCCTGGCCGCACGCGGTAAAGGCAGCCTCGTCGCGAGCCTGATCACCAAAGACCCGCAGATCGCTGCCAAAGCCATCCCGGTGGCTGCTGCGTGGCACGGCCGCCTGCTGGTGCTCGACCGCGAATCCGCCGCCGAATCCACCGGCCACGGCTCGCCCCTG
>NZ_JACARK010001772.1:0-328 GCF_013386655.1 Pseudomonas sp. K5002
GGTGGCGACGGCCTGGAAATCGGTGCTGGCCGCGCCAGTACTGGCGGCGAGACGCCGGTAGGCATCGGTCAGGCCCATCTGCGCGCGGTTGAATTCCAGGCGGATTTCCGAGAGTTGCACCTGGGCCCGGGTGGCTTCCACCGGGGACGTTTTGCCGGCGGTGACGCGACCATTGGCCACCACCAGGCCGCGCTCGGCCAATGCCAATGAGCGCTGGGCCAGGTCGAGGCGTTCCTGGGCGCGAAGTGCGCCGTAGTAACCGTCGATGACCTCCGCACGCAGCCCGTTGCGACGCTGTTCCAGGGTGAGTGCGGCCGCCTCCTGAGCG
>NZ_JACARK010000188.1:0-3037 GCF_013386655.1 Pseudomonas sp. K5002
TTCCAGCGCCTGCTCGATCAAGCGCGCGGCATACAGCTCCAGGCGTTCACGGGTGTCGCCGGCGGTGCGCCACAACTGCGTGTCGATCTTCTGCAACACCACTGGCCGGCGCCCCGTCCACGGCTCGGCCAGGGCGCAGTCCAGCGGATCGAAGCCCAGGTCGAAGGCCTTGGCCAATACCCGCAGCAGGCTCGATTGCGGCCCGCGCCCATCGCCACGCGGAATACGCAACAACGCCAGCAAGGTGTCGATGCGCAAGCGGCCCTCGGGTGACTCGCCGAAAATGTGCAGGCCATCGCGAATCTGCGACTCCTTCAAGTCACACAGGTAGGTGTCCAGGCGCGGCAGCCAGATCGCCGCATCGGCGTCGCTGTCGAGGTTTTCGTCCAGGGCCAGTTCCTGGTCGATGCGGGTTTCGCGCACCAGCTTGAGGATGTCCTTTTGCAGCTCGCGGGCACGCCGTGGGTCGAGCAGTTGTGCCTCGTAATACTCGTCGGCCAGCAACTCCAGGTCGCGCAGCGGCCCATAGGTTTCGGCGCGGGTCAGCGGCGGCATCAGGTGGTCGATGATCACGGCCTGGGTGCGGCGCTTGGCCTGGGCGCCCTCGCCCGGGTCATTGACGATAAACGGGTAGATATTCGGCAGCGGCCCCAGTAGTGCGTCGGGCCAGCAGTTCTCGGAAAGCCCGACGCCCTTGCCCGGCAGCCATTCCAGGTTGCCGTGCTTGCCAACGTGGATCACGCCGTGGGCGCCGTAGGTGTGGCGCAACCAGAAGTAGAACGCCAGGTAGCCATGGGGCGGCACCAGGTCCGGGTCGTGATAGACCGCACTCGCGTCCACCTGGTAACCCCGGGCCGGCTGGATGCCGACGAAGGTCAGGCCCAAACGCAGGCCCGCGATCATCATGCGCCCGTCGCGGAACATCGGATCGCTATGAGGCGTACCCCAGCGTGCCAACACGGCCTGGCGATTGGACTCGGGCAAGCGGTTGAACATCGCCTCGTAGTCATCCAGCGCCAGGCTCTGATGACACGGACGCAAGTCGAGGCTGTCCAGGTCGTTGCTGACGCCGCCCAAGAGCGCCTGGATCAGTGCCGTTCCGCTTTCCGGCAGCTCGTCCGGCAGCGGATAACCTTGGATTTTCAGTGCCCGCAGGATATTCAGCGCGGCGGCTGGGGTGTCGAGACCCACGCCGTTGCCGATACGTCCGTCCCGGGTCGGGTAGTTGGCGAGGATCAGCGCGATACGCTTTTCGCCATTCGGCACCCGCGCCAGTTCGACCCAGCGCCGCGCCAGTTCGGCGACAAAGTCCATGCGCTCCGGCTGTGCGCGATAGCACACCACATCCGACTGGCTGCGCTCGCTGCGCCAGGCCAGGTCCTTGAAGCTGATGGGCCGGCTGATGATGCGCCCGTCCAGCTCCGGCAAGGCAATGTGCATCGCCAGGTCCCGAGGGCCGAGGCCTTGTTCGCTGGCCTGCCAGCCGGGCTCGTTGTCCTGGGCGCAAATCGCCTGGATCACCGGGATATTGCGGCGAAACGGCCGCAGGTGTGGCGCTTCGGGGCTGGACTGGGCAAAACCGGTGGTGTTCAGAATCACCGAGGCGTGCACCTCGTCCAGCAAATCCTCGACCACGGTCAGGCAACCGGGCTCTTTCAAACTGGCCACCGCCATCGGCAGCGGGTTGAGACCCGCGGCCTGCAAGCGCTGGCAAAAAACATCGATAAAGCCGGTGTTGGCCGCCTGCAAATGGGAGCGGTAGAACAGCACCGCCGCCACGGGAAAATCAGCTTGCCAGTCAGCCTGCCAATCGTTGAGACGGGCATTGGCTTTATGCGGGTGATAAATCGCCGTGCGCGGCAGGGTTTGCGGCTCGCTCCAGGCGTAATCGCGGCCAAGGTAGCCGGCGGCCAGGCAACGATAGAAATCCAGCGCATTCCCCAAACCACCCTGGCGCAGGAAGTGCCAGAGCCGGTCACGTTCCTCGGCGCCCACGGTGCTGAGGCCACTGAGTTCCGGGTCCGGGCGATCATCCCCCGGCACCAGGATCAGCTGCACGCCGCGCTCGGCCAACTCCACCAGGCGCTCGACACCGTAGCGCCAATAACCGATGCCGCCGTGCAGCGAAATCAGGATGACCTTGGCGTGGCGCAGCACCTCGTCCACATACAGGTCGACCGAAGCATGGTTCTGCACCTGCATCGGGTTGGCCAGGCGCAGGCTCGGGTAATCCTCGGGCAACTGCTGGGCCGCTTCGGCCAGCAGCGCCAGGCTGGAATCACCGCTGCACAGGATCACCAGCTCCGCGGGGGTTTGCCCAAGGTCGGCGATGTTGTCATCCGAAACGAAACCGCCGGGCTGGGTCCTGAGCAGATGCATGGTTTAAACGCTGAGGGCAGCGCGCAGTTGCGCTTCGAGCAAGGCGGCGTCGAGTTCCTGGCCGATCAGCACCAGGTGGTCGCCGGCTTCGATGCGCTGGTGCACGCTGCAGTCGAACCAGGTCAGGCTGTCGGTGAGGATCGGTGCGCCGGTGTGCACGGTGTCGTGGTTGACGGTGTGGAATTTGTCTGGCGACTTGGAGGCGAAGGTCCCGGAGACGTCCACCTGGCCTTCGTGCAACAGGTTCACCGCAAACTGTTCGGTGCTGGCAAACGCGGTGTAGCTGGCGGCCGACTTGCCCACGCACACCAGCAGCAGCGGCGGGTCGAGGGACACCGAGGTAAACGAATTGGCGGTCATGCCGCGCGGGTTGCCATCGGTGTCATGGGTGGTGATGACGGTGACTCCGGTGACGAAGGTGCCGAAGGCCTGGCGCAAGGCGCCCGGATCGACGGCTGCAACGTTGGCGCTGATCGCGGTGCTCGGCATCGGGGTACTCCTTTGTTCTTGTGGTGTGAAGCAAGCCTACGAGCAAGAGAAACCGTGGGCTTGCGTCGAAAAATGGTAGCGAAGACGAAAGTTTTGCTTCGTTTCGCAGTGCTCCGGCATTTCTGTGGCAAACATCAACGCTTTGGCGAGGGAGCTTGCTCCCGCAGGG
>NZ_JACARK010001773.1:0-343 GCF_013386655.1 Pseudomonas sp. K5002
TTTGCTGCCCATGGCATCAATGGCCGAGGCGGGCGGGCCGAGGAAGATCAACCCGGCGGCTTCAATGGCGCGGGCAAACCCTGCGTTCTCCGAAAGAAACCCGTAACCCGGGTGAATCGCCTGGGCGCCGCTGGCCTGGGCCGCGGCGATCAGTTTGTCGATTTGCAGGTAACTGTCGGCGGCCTTGCTGCCGCCCAGGTCCACACGAATATCAGCCTCGCGGGTGTGCCGCGCGTCACGGTCGGTGGCGCTGTGCACGGCCACGGTGGTCAGGCCCATGGCCTTGGCGGTACGCATCACCCGGCAGGCGATTTCGCCACGGTTGGCTACCAATACGGTAGTA
>NZ_JACARK010001774.1:0-342 GCF_013386655.1 Pseudomonas sp. K5002
ATTGGTCCGTGCCGGCCGCGGCCTGGTACCTACGCCGCGCGCTCTGGCGTTGCGCGAACAGGTCAGCCAGTTGGTGCAGGACGCCGAAGCGGTGTTGCGACCCGCTGCGACGCTGGATGTGAGCCAGCTGGTACGTACCTTCACTTTGCGCACCAGCGACGGGTTTGTTGAAAACTTCGGCCCGGCGCTGTTGACGCGGATCGCCCGGGAAGCGCCTGGCGTGCGGTTGCGCTTCGTGCACAAGCCGGACAAAGGCAGCACGCCGCTGCGCGATGGCAGTGTCGACCTGGAAACCGGCGTGGTCGACAGCAGCGCCAGCCCCGAGGTGCTGACCCAGGCGCT
>NZ_JACARK010001775.1:0-324 GCF_013386655.1 Pseudomonas sp. K5002
GGAAGCCCACTTGTCTGATGGCGAAGTGATCCAGTGTGACCTGGTGGTGTCTGCTATCGGCCTGCGCCCGCGTGTCGACCTGGCCGCCGCCGCCGGGTTGCAGATCAACCGCGGGATCATGGTCGACCGCCACCTCAAGACCTCCCACGCCAACATCTACGCCCTGGGCGATTGCGCCGAGGTCGATGGCCTGAACCTGCTGTACGTAATGCCCCTGATGAGCTGCGCCCGCGCCCTGGCCCAGACCCTGGCGGGCAACGCGACGGCCGTCAGCTACGGCCCTATGCCCGTCACGGTAAAAACCCCGATCTGCCCGCTGGTCGT
>NZ_JACARK010001776.1:0-313 GCF_013386655.1 Pseudomonas sp. K5002
ACCTCAGTCAACTGCCCCTGGCCGACCGTTGCATCGTGCTCGGCGCCGGCAACACGGCCATCGACATGGCGGTGCAAATGGCCCGCCTCGGTGCCCGTGACGTCAACCTGGTGTATCGCCGTGGCCTGGCTGAAATGGGCGCCACCGGCCATGAGCAGGACATCGCCAAGGCCAACCAGGTACGCCTGCTGACCTGGGCCCAGCCCGAAGAAGTGTTGCTCGACGACCAGGGCCATGTGCGCGGCATGCGTTTCGCCCGCACCCGCATGGTCGATGGCCGCCTGCAAGCCACCGGCGAGACCTTCGAACTGGC
>NZ_JACARK010000189.1:0-586 GCF_013386655.1 Pseudomonas sp. K5002
ACGCGATCCGCCTCGAACAGGTGCTGATCAACCTGCTGCGCAACGCCCTCGACGCCATGGCCGACAAGCCACGCAAGCGCCTGGAGATCCGTCTGCACGCCGATCAGCAGCTATGGCACCTGACCGTCAGCGACAGCGGCGGCGGGATCGCCGAGGAAAACCTCAACAGCGTGTTCGACCCGTTCTTCACCACCAAGCCGGTAGGCGACGGGCTCGGCTTGGGACTCGCCGTGTCGTACGCTATCGTCCACGAACTTGGCGGGCGCCTTAGCGCCGGCAATCAAGGTGACGGGGCGATCTTTACCCTAACCTTGCCCATCGCGCTGGAGACACCAGACCTATGTTGAATGCGGTGATTGTGGTCGACGACGAAGCCAGCATTCGCACGGCCGTCGAGCAATGGCTGAGCCTGTCCGGCTTTGAGGTGCAGTTGTTCAGCCGCGCCGAGGAATGCCTGGCGCAATTGCCCCGGGACTTTCCCGGGGTGATCCTGAGTGACGTGCGCATGCCCGGCCTCAGTGGCCTGGAGTTGCTGGCTGAAGTGCAGCGGCGTGACGCCGACCTGCCGCTGATTCTGCTCACCGGC
>NZ_JACARK010000019.1:0-14789 GCF_013386655.1 Pseudomonas sp. K5002
AGGAATGCACTGAGTTGGCCGTGCTGGTTGGTGGCAAACCAGGCCTGGCTCGCCAGCAGCTTGATGCCGCTGTCTTCGGCCTGGGCATACACGGCGCGCACCGCCTTGCCCTGTTTGTTCAGGCTGTCCAGCGCGGTGAACGCCGCCTCGGCCGACGCGTAATCACGCACCTTGGGCTCACCCTTGACCCAGATTTGCGCGACGTGCTTCCAGTCAGTGATCGGCGCGCCGCTCAGGGCGTCGTTGGCCTTCAACGGCGCCTGGGCGTAGTTGCCCAATTGCGCCGCATAGTCCAGGCCCGAGGCCTTGAACGCGGCACGGATGTACTGGTCATCGATAAAGGTATTGAGGTCCAGGCCACGGTCGGCCTTTTTCAGCAGCTTGAGGGTGTCGATCGCGGTGCCCACGGCCTGGCGGTATTCGGGTTTCCAGCTCAAGTCACGGGTCTGCACGCCCAGCGGGCCATGGAACAGGTAGTTGACCTCGGCTTCGACGCCGGTGACTTTTTCGATCAGCTCGCTGTACTTCTCCGGCTCTGCGGCCAGCAACTGATTGGCCTCGATACTCGCGCGCAGGTAGGCGACGACCACTTCCGGGTACTGTTTGGCATAACTTTCGTCCACCAGCGCGCCGTGGAACGTCGGGGTGTTGGATTGCGAGCCGTCGTAGATCTTGCGGGCGAAACCACGGTTGGGGAACAGTTCGCCGAACGGCACAAAGTCGGCATGGGCGTCGATCTTGTTGGCCTGCAACGCCGAGCCTGCCACTTCGGGCGCCTGGGCAATGATGTTGACGTCCTTGAGCGGGTCCCAGCCCTGGGCCGCAACAGCACGCAGCAACATGCCATGGGCCGTGGAGGCGAACGGCACGGAAATCGTCTTGCCTTTGAGGTCCGCCAGGGACTGGGCGCTGGAAGCGACCGGCACCACAATGCCGTTGCCGCTGCCCTTGATGTTGCCCGACAACACGCTGATGAACAGGCTGTGCTTGCCCGCCGCCTCGAACGCTACGCCGTTGAAGGCACCGGGGAAGTCGGCCATTGCGCCAAAGTCCAGTTTGCCGGCGACCATTTCATTGGTCAGCGGCGCGCCACTGGTGAAGTTTTTCCACTGCACGTCGTAGGTCGCGTCCTTGTACTTGCCGTCGTGCGGCAGGTATTTGTCCAGCAGCCCCAGCTCGCGGATCAGCAAGCCGCCCGCGGCACAGTTGATGGTGGTGTCCTGGGTGCCGATGGCCACCCGGATCGTTTGTGCCTGGGCCGACAGGCTCAAGGAAGCCAGCACCAGGCCGGCCAGGGTTGCGCGCAATAACATTGGGTAGTTCCCCTCGAATCATGGTTGAAGGAGTCGTCTCCGCCACGGTCTGGCGCGGTGGGAAACGAGGGGGTGTGGCTAGGGCTGCGTCCGGGGTTGGCGGATGGCGTTTGCGGCAGGTCTCAGCGCAACAGGTACGGAATCTCGACCTTGACTGCGCCGGTGGGGCAATCTTTCTCACAGGGCATGCAGTACCAGCATTCATCGAACGCCATGTACGCCTTCTGCGTTGCCGGGTTGATCGCCAACAGGTCCATCGGGCACACGTCGACGCAGACCGTGCAGCCTTTTTCGGCGATGCACTTGTCCTCGTCCACCGTTACCGGGGCGTTGGAGCGAAAGAATATTTCCTGGGGCTGATAGGCCATTTCACGGTGTCCTGTGGTGAGCGAGCTTTGGGGGGCACATTCAGGCGGCGTCAGCCCCTACGCGCAAGCGGTCGTAAGCCTGCATCTCTTCGGCATCCAGCGGGATCACATAGGGCTCGACGGGTTTCTTGAAGCTGACCATCTGCCCGTCGTCGCCCTTTTTCAGGTGGCAATGGCAGAACCAGTCGGCGTCGTTGCGTTGCGGGTGGTCGACCCGGTAGTGGTACAGGCCCCAGCGGCTTTCGGCGCGGTACAGCGAGGCGCGGGCAGCCATTTCGGCGCAGTCGCGGATCACGCTGGTTTCCATGGCGCGCATCAATTCATGGGGGTTGTGCGCCTTCATCTGGTCCAGGTCGCGCTCGATATCGGCGAAGCGTTGCAAGCCGATTTCCATCTTGCGGGTGACCTTGGGCGGCTGCAGGTAATCGTTGACGAAGCGCCGCAGCTTGTACTCGACCTGGGCCGGCGGCAGACCGGTTTCGCGGTCCAGTGGCGCATAGACCCGAGCCTGCTCGGCGGCCACTTGCCGGGCATCCACCGCGCTGAATTCGCGCCCGGCCACAAAGCTTGCCGCGTTGGTGCCCGCAAACCAGCCATAGGTGAACGCGCCGAGCATGTAGTTATGTGGCACCGCCGCCATGTCGCCCGCTGAATACAGGCCCTTGACCGAGGTTTCCGCGCGCTCGTTGACCCACACGCCCGACGCCGAATGCCCGCTGCAAAAGCCGATCTCGGAGATATGCATCTCGACCATCTGGCTGCGGTAGTCGGTGCCTCGGTTGGCGTGGAACTGGCCACGGCTGGGGCGCTCGTTGCTGTGCAGGATCTGCTCGATGTTCTGGATGGTTTCCTCCGCCAGGTGATCGAGCTTGAGGAACACCGGGCCGTTGCCGCTTTCCAGTTCCTGGTGGAACTCCCACATCATCTGCCCGCTCCAGTAGTCGCACTCGATGAAGCGTTCACCCTTGTTGTTGGCGGTGTAGCCGCCCAAGGGGCCGGTGACATAGGCGCACGCCGGGCCGTTGTAATCCTTGATCAGCGGGTTGATCTGGAAGCACTCCAGGTTCGCCAGTTCGGCTCCGGCGTGGTAGGCCATGGCGTAGCCGTCGCCGGCATTGGTCGGGTTTTCATAGGTGCCCATCAGGTAACCCGAGGACGGCAAGCCCAGGCGGCCGGCCGCGCCGCAGCAGAGGATCACCGCCTTGGCCTTGATCACCTGGAAGTCCGCAGTGCGGCAGTCAAAACCCATCACGCCATTCACCGCGCCTTCGCTGTCGGTCAGCAAGCGGGTGCACACCAGGCGGTTGGTGATGCTGACCCGGGCGCGCTTGAGCTGGCGATACAGCACCTTCTTGATGTCGTGCCCTTCAGGCATCGGCAACACGTAGGCGCCCATGTGATGGACTTTTTTCACCGCGTAATCGCCGGTTTCGTCCTTCTCGAACTTCACGCCCCAGCGGTCCAACTGCTCGATGGTTTCAAAACTGTGGGTCGCGTAGGCGTACACCGCCGCCTGATTGACGATGCCGTCGTTGGCAATCGTGATTTCCTTGGTGTACTGCTCCGGCGTGGAGTGGCCGGGAATGATCGCGTTGTTGAGGCCGTCCATGCCCATGCTGATGGCGCCGCTGCGCTTGACGTTGGCCTTGTCGATCAGCAATACGCGCAGATCGCGGTTGGCCTCCTTGGCCTTGATCGCCGCCATGGGGCCGGCAGTGCCGCCGCCGATCACCACGATGTCGTATTCCAGTTCCAGGGTTTGGCGGCTCACGGGCGGCTACCTCGCTGACGGTCGATGCGCAGGCGATACTGAAACGCGTCGCCACGGTAATACAGGTGTTCGAAGTCCACGGGCTGTCCGTCTGCGGTGTGGGTCAGGCGTTCGATGCGCATGATCGGCGAGCCGGCCTCGACGTTCAGCGCCTGGGTCAGCTCGCTGTCGGCGAGTACCGCGTCAATCGCCACGTCGGCGTGACCCAGTTGCAAGCCACAGTCGTTCTCCAGGATCAGGAAGATGTCGCGGGTTACCAGGTCGGCGTTTTCCAGGCGTTCGCCCAGGGCCTGGCTGAGGTAGGTGATTTCCAGCGACACCGGCTCGCGGTTGATCAGCCGTACCCGCTTGATCTGCGCGACAGTGGTGCCCTCCTCCACGCCCAGGCGCTCGGCCACCAGCTTGTCGGCGGGCACGAAGCGGTAGCTGCGCAGGCGGTTGATCACTTCATAGCCGCGCTCGGTCATGGACTCGCCCAACCCCTGCAGGGTGCTGACGTTCTGATAAGCCTTGGGTTTGGAAACAAAGGTGCCTTTGCCGTGGATCTTGTAGATCAGGCCTTCCTTTTGCAGATCACCCAGGGCCTGGCGTACGGTGATGCGGCTGACTTTGAAGCGCGTGCCCAGTTCGCTCTCGGAAGGCATCTGGGTGTTCGGCGCGTACTCACCATCAAGGATGCGGCTGCGCAGCAGGTCCCGCAGTTGGGCATGCAGCGGAACGCTGGACAGAGGGGATAAGGCGACGGTTGATTCGTTCATCAGGACCACTTGTCATAACGAGTTATGACGTGATCATAAGTAGTCTTATGAAAAGCCTGGAAATACCGTTTTGGAATAAGGTTATGGACAGGCGAAACCCGCTGCACCTGCGAGGCAGGCGCAGCGGATCCGTCGGTTTTATAGCGCAGTGTCTGAAGCGGATGAACAATCAGAAGTTATAGCTGACTCGGGTATAGAGGATGCGGCCAAACGGGTCGGCGTATTTCGGGTCGTACCCGCTCTGGAACGCATAGGTCTGGTTGCTGAACGGCGGCGCGCGGTCAAACAGGTTTTTCGCGCCCAGCGTGACGGCCAGGGACTTGCTCCAGTTGTAGGTACCCGCCAGGTCCCAGACGTTGTAAGAGCCTACAGAGTCGTGAGTGTCGGGGTCCGAGTCGTGATAGCCACTGGTGTAGCGGTTGGTCAGGCTGACGCCCAGCGGTCCCCGCGCCCAGGTACCGGTCAGGCTGTGGCGCCAACGCGCAACGGCGCCCGCGGTGGAGAACTCGCCGCCACGGAAATCACCGAGTTTGTCGATGTAGTCGCCCTTGAGCTCCTGCTGGTATTTGTATTCGTTGACGTAGGTGCCTTGCAGGCCGATGCCGAAGTCACCGATGGCGGTGCTCGGGAAGCGGTAGTCGAAACTCACATCCACGCCGTTGGTCTTGGTTTTACCCAGGTTGGCAAGGCCGGTAACGATGTGATCGATGGAGCCATCCGCCTTGCGAATCAGGCGGTCGCCGTAGGCATCCGGATCGTCGAATACCGACGACTCAGGAAACTCGGCAATTTGGTTGGCGATGGTGATCCACCAGAAATCCAGGCCGGCACTGAGGCGCTCGATCGGTTGGAACACGAAACCAAAGGTCACGTTACGTGCGGTTTCCGGGCTCAAGCTGCCGTTGCCCCCGCTTTGCCGGCGGAACTGCTGGGCGCAGTCGCGGTTGCCGATCCCGCCATTGGCCGGGGTGCCGCCCGGACACAGGCGCGGGTCGTTGTAGTTGGCCACGGTGTAGCTGGTGTAGGTCGGGTTGTACAACTCGTACAGCGACGGCGCACGGAAGCCTTCACTGTAGGCACCGCGCACCACCAGTTCCTTGAACGGCTGGAAGCGGAACGAGTATTTCGGGTTGGTGGTGCTGCCAAAGTCGCTGTATTTGTCATGACGCACGGCGGCAGACAGTTCCAGGCTTTCGAGCACCGGCACGTTGACCTCGGCGTACTCGGCCGACACGCTGCGATTGCCGCGCACCGCGCCATTGGGGTCTACGCCCAGGCTCTGCACGGTCTCGGCAAACTGGGCGAAATCCTGGTGGAAATCCTCCTTGCGATATTCACCGCCCAGCGCCAGGCCCGTCGGCCCCGCACCGAACCAGTCGCCGATTTCACGGCTTACGCGCCCGTCGATACTCTTCACTCGGCCCACGGCAGTGGCGTAATCGCCATCGACGCGGCTGGAGGCGAGCAACGCCCTGCCCGCTTCACTCTGCGGCCCGAACGGGTTGATCACACCGTTGGCAATCCCCTGGCTGATGGTCTGGTCGTTTACATAGCCATCAAGAATGGTTTGCACCACTTTGTTCTGGTTGTAGGACGCGCCGACGTTGTAGTCCCAGTTCGCCACATTACCTTCGAAACTCAGCAGCAGCCGCTGGCTCGTGTTGTCATCTTCGTGCTTGCGCGCGCCGGCATCGGTTTCACGCCAGTTCACGTCTACCGGCTGTGTCGGGTCCAGGGCGAAACCCGTGGGGCCCGGGGTGATGCCGTTGCCCGGATAGAAAGGCGTACCCGGATTGACCTGGGCGCCCATCAGGGTGCCTGGGCCAATCTGCGTGCGGTTTTCGTTGCGCGCCCAGAAGTATTCGAGGCTGACGGTATGGTCATCGGCCAGCTTGCCGGTGGCTTTGGCAAAGGCCGAGGTTTTTTCGGTTTCCGGCACCAGGTCCAGGTAACTCCACAGGCTTTGGCGGCAGATGCCATTGCGTGACAGCAGCCCGGGGGAATTGCAACCGGAGCCGGCCAGCGGGTTGGTCGCGTTGCTGCCCTGGCTCCAGTTGGCCGGCGCGGCGGTGCCGGAGGTGAAATCCAGGCCGCGACCTGGCTGGTAGTTGTAGGTGAAGTCACGGTCCTTGGCCGCCAAGCGCGTCTGCTTGTCGTAGCTGACCACGCCGAACACGTTGAAGCGGTCCTCTTCAAGGTCGCCGAAACCGTAGCTGCCACTGAAGTTATGGCTGTCGCCGCCCCCGGAGCGTGTGGGCGAATCGTAGTTGGTGGAAAGTTGCCCACCGGTGAGGCTGGTCTTGGTAATGAAGTTGATCACCCCGCCAATCGCATCGGTGCCGTACAGCGCCGAGGCGCCATCGCGCAGGACTTCCACGCGGTCGATGGCGGCAAACGGGATGGTGTTCAAGTCCACCCCGGAACCGTTGGTGGTGTTGACGGCGTTGTTGCTCAGGCGCCGGCCATTGAGCAGCACCAGGGTTTTGTTCGCGCCAATCCCGCGCAAGTCGGCATACGCCGCACCGCCGCTGCTGGAGCCCACCGAACGCCCGGAGCCAACGGCAGACTGGTTGGCCGAAATGCGGTTGATCAACTCCTCGGTGGTGCTCACACCCTGCTCGCGCAATTGCTCGACCCGCAGGATGGTTACCGGCACTGCCGTTTCCGCGTCCACCCGGCGAATCGCCGAGCCGGTCACCGTGACTTTTTCCAGGCGGTAATCAGTACTTTTGCCCTCGGCCGGTGCGACGCTGGTGGACGTCACGGGTGCTGGATGCACCGTCAGCCCCTGTTCGCTGTCGCTCACTTGCAGGCCACTGCCCTGCAACGCCTTGTCCACCGCTTGCAGGCTGCCCAAATCGCCGCGGATGGCGGCACTGCGCTTGCCCTGCACCCACTGTTGATTGAACGAAATCATCACCCCGGTCTGCCGGGAGATATCCAGCAGCACCGTATCAAGCGGGCCGCCAGCGATATCGAAGGTGAACACCTGGCCGGCCACTTCCTGGGCCATCACCGATGTCGTGCACACTCCCATCGCCAGCGCCGCCGTCAGCGTCAGCCTTGGTAGTTGTTGTTTGAATAAAAACATCGAGGAACTCCCTGTTGTATGTGTCTACAGGGATGAGCAACGGCAGACGGATATTTATAGGGCTGCGTTTAGGCGAAGATGCTATGAGTTTATAACCGGTTATAAGAGGCTTGCTGCATCGATTTGGCTGATGTCTTCTATTGGCCCGCAAGCGTTCATCCCCGCGCCAGGCGCTTTGTAGAATGAACCCCACAGTCAAGCCACCACCTTCGTGGTGTCGGAGGTTCTCATGCGTTATCTGCTTATCGCCGTGCTGGGCCTGTTCAGCACACTTGCCTTCGCCCAGGGCGAAACCCCGGCACCCACTGTGAGTGCCAACGCCCCCGCCAGCGAGGCGTACGACTATTCCCAGGACCTGGACATCGCCAAGGTGGTGCGCGTCAGTACCGAATCCTCCACCGAGTGCGGGCCGGTCAAGGGTCATATGGTCTACATCGACAGCCACGGGGTGCGTCATGAACTGGACTACATGCGCCTGGGCGATGCCTGCCAGCACGGTTGAGCGCAAACCATTCGTCGGGCTCGGCCGGCATCGATTACAACTATCCGGCAGCTGAAAATCACTAATCCATAGAACCCGTTGTGATCTATGGAGATTGAGATGACTGACTACCCACGCCCACCTTTCGCCAGCCAGGCCCAATCCGTTCCCGGTTCGCAGAAGAAGATGGTCCCCTATCCCGACTGCGGCGAGAAGAGCTACACCGGCTCCGGCCGCTTGGCCAACAAGATCGCCCTGATCACCGGCGCCGACAGCGGTATCGGCCGCGCCGTGGCGATTGCCTTTGCCCGCGAAGGTGCCGATGTGGCCATCGCCTACCTGGACGAACACGAGGACGCGAAGGAAACCGCACGCTGGGTGGAAGAAGCCGGCCGCCAATGCCTGCTGCTGCCCGGCGACCTCGCGCAAAAAGCCAACTGCCAGGCGATTGTCGACCAGACCGTCGAGCAGTTCGGGCGGATCGACGTGCTGGTCAATAACGCCGCATTCCAGATGACCCACGAGACCCTCGAAGAGATACCCGACGAGGAATGGGTCAAGACCTTCGATATCAACATCACCGCGATGTTTCGCATCTGCAAGGCGGCGCTGCCGCATATGAAGGCCGGCGGGTCGATCATCAATACCAGCTCGGTGAATTCCGATATGCCCAAGCCAACGTTGCTGGCATACGCCGCCACCAAGGGCGCGATTGCCAACTTTACCGGTGGCCTGGCACAACTGCTGGGCAGCAAGGGCATCCGCGTGAACAGCGTGGCGCCGGGGCCGATCTGGACGCCGTTGATTGTCTCGACGATGCCGGACGAAGACGTGAACAGCTTTGGCAGCGAGACACCGCTGGGCCGCCCCGGCCAGCCGGTCGAAGTGGCGCCGATCTATGTGTTGCTGGCGTCGGATGAGGCGAGTTACATCTCGGGCTCGCGGTATGCGGTGACGGGTGGCAAGCCGATTCTCTAGGGTCGAATGCAAATCCAGTGTGGGAGCGGGCTTGCTCGCGAAGGCGGAGTGTCAGGCAATGCATGTGTAACTGAACCACCGCCTTCGCGAGCAAGCCCGCTCCCACATTGGGTGCTCGGTCAGCCCGGAGATCGTGTCGGGTCAGCCTTGCGCGGATAGGTTCTTTCCTCCTGAATCCGCCCATCCATGCTGTGAATCCTCAGCGACGCCGTCTTGTCGCTGAGAAACTCTTTCGCCAACTCAACGATCGCCTCCTTGGTCTCCGCCGTTTTCGACGGCCGTGCCGAGCCCTGCTTGGTCAACGCCCAACCGGTGCCGGTCTTGTTGATGTTGTAGGTATCCATGGTCTGCTCCTTCGACTGAATAAACACGGCACGCGGCAAAACCCGCGCCCTACTATTGCGAGCGCGGCTGCCGGGCAGAGTTCAAGGCAGTTGGCGGGCCAGGTTACGGGCGGCCCTACAGGTCAAACCGATCCACGGCCCTGCGCCGCTCATTGTCGTCGCGCACATCGTAGGTGGCGGTGGTCTGGATATTGGTGTGGTGCGCCAGCTTCTGGGCGATCGACAGGTCGTACTCTTCAATGACCCGCGTGATAAACGAACGGCGGAAATCATGGGGCATGATTTTCACGCCGACCTGTTCCCCACGCTGGCGGGCGATGTAGTAAATCGCGTGTTTGGTGATGCGCTCGCGGGTGATATGGCTGCCCCGGCGAATCCGGTTGAACAGGAAACCATCGTCCTGCTCACCCGGTTTCAGCTGGCTGCGGCGAAACGCCAGCCATGCCTCCAGCTTGGCAAAGGCCCAGGCCGGTGCGTACTTGATCAATTGCTTGTTGCCCTTGCCGGTAACCTGCAGGCTGCGCTCGTCAAAGTTGACCTGGCCCAGCTCGATGTTCACCGATTCCGACTTGCGCATGCCCGAGCCATACAGGATCCCGATCACCGCCGCATCCCGCAGGCCCTGGGGGCGCGGATCGGCGGCGCAGACTTCCATCAACTCACGAATCAGCGTACGCCGCAGGTTGCGCCCCTGGCTCAGGCGGGTGCCGGCCATGGCCTTGACCGAGCGCATCTTCAGCAGGTGGTCCTGGCTGATCAGGCTCATGCGCCAGGCTTCGTTCATCACCCCGCGCACGGCGTTGACGTACAGCGATGAGGTGTTCGGCGCATACCCGTCTTCCCGCAGCACCGCCACCAGGGCCATGACGTGTTCGGGCTGCAGCAGGTGCCAGTCGATGTCTTCGAGGTTGATGTCTTCAAAGCCCAGGCGGTCGGCGGCGTCCTGCAGCACGTAGCGCATGGTCAGCTGGCTGGAGGGCGCCAGGCGGGTGAGATAGAGGGTCAGCGGGTTGCGGGTAGACTCAGTCAAGGTAGATCAGCCTTTGGATTAAATATGTCGACTAACCATCTGTTTAATCGACATATTTAGTGAATTGGCGAGCGCCGAGTCTAGCGCAGGTCAATCCCCGGGGCTATTCCTGATCGTCTTCCGCCGGGGCTGGCGTCTGCTGCTGGCTCCAGTCGGTGTCCTGCTTCTGCATCAAGGCAAACCAGTGCTGGCGCATGAACTCCAGGTACGGTTTGGGCGCCTTGGCAAAATCTTCTTCGTCGCCGTAACAGCCAGGAAGCGGCAGCTCGGTACCCTGCTCCTTGTACTGGCTGACCAGCGCCTGTTGGGCGGCGATGCTGCAATCCTTGGGCAACGGCATGCCTTGCAGGGCGCCGGCGTCTTCATCCCACCAGCTGGCGCCATAGCGGTCGATGCCGCGCAGGCGGTACTTCTGCGACTTGCCGATGTGCATGATCAGCTTGAAATCATTGGGGCTGACGTCACTGGTGCAGGTGCGGCTATACCCCACGGTGACCTGGCTGATGCCATCGCCCAGCAGGTCGGTGACCCGGGTGGCGTCGCTGTTGAAGTGCGCGCCGGCATCGAACTCGCAATGCTGCACGTCGTCGTAGAGCATCCACAGGCGCTTGGGCCGGTCACCGTCGAGCAGGTACTGGGCGGCGTAGACAAAGGCCGACTGCGCACCGTCGTCGTCGCGTTCGCTGACTTGCTCTGCGAGTACCAACAGGTTCTTGCCCTGTTTGTCGCTCCAGACGAAGGCGCCGACCTGTTTACCCCGCACTTCTACGCCATCGGGCACCTGGTCGATGGACGTCAGTGCCACGCCGTCATCGGCCCGCACGCTCGTGGCCCAGGCCACCGTCATCAACAACACCATCAACATTGGCCGTAAACGCTGCACGCTATTCATCCGACTGCCCTGGCAAGAGATGGCTTACTTTACCGGCACTTGCGCGGCATTGCAGAGAAGATTCTTCAGGAACCAGCCCGCGCGCGGAAAAAGCCTACCGGCCCTTCTCGCCTCATCGGCACAGCGTTGTCCGTGCTTCTGCTGTTTACCTGAACCCTAGCTGTCTACCTGCCAAAAAAACGACTTTTTCATCTGCGTTTCATATTCGTTGAACATTTTTGCGCTTAATCTTGGCGGCACTACTTGAGAACGAACCGTACTTTGCAGGTTAACTCGTTGATTCCGCTTTACCTTTGAGCATTTTGGTCTTTACTCACGTAAGCCATGGAAGACCCACTGTGACCTGTCAGGACTGTCGAATGAATGCCACAAATCAACGCTATCTTTGATCGGATGCCCGGCATCCGAGGCTGACGATAACTGCTGTCTTTACGCTCCAAGTTGCTCTAACCCCCGAGGTAATGAATCTTTGAAACCCTATCCAATTCATTGCGTGTCGATCGTTATCCCGGTCTACAACGAACAAGAAAGCCTGCCTGAACTGCTGCGCCGCACCATGGCCGCCTGCAAACAACTGGCTTACGAATACGAAATCATCCTGGTGGACGACGGCAGCCGCGACAACTCCGCGCAATTGCTGGAAGACGCCGCCGCGCTCGAAGGCAGCAACGTGGTGGCGGTGATCCTCAACCGCAACTACGGCCAGCACGCCGCAATCATGGCCGGCTTCGAGCATTGCCGGGGCGACGTGGTGATCACCCTGGACGCCGACCTGCAAAACCCGCCGGAAGAAATCCCGCGTTTGGTCGAACAGGCCGCCCTGGGCTATGACGTGGTTGCCACCGTGCGCAACAACCGCCAGGACTCGGCCTTTCGCCGCTGGCCGTCGCGCCTGATCAACCTCGCCGTGCAACGCTCCACCGGCGTGGCCATGAGCGACTACGGCTGCATGCTGCGTGCTTATCGCCGCACCATCGTCGACGCCATGCTGGCCTGCCGAGAGCGCAGCACCTTTATCCCGATCCTGGCCAACAGCTTTGCGCGCCACACCACGGAAATCCTGGTGCATCACGCCGAGCGTGAACACGGCGAGTCCAAATACAGCCCGATGCGCCTGATCAGCCTGATGTTCGACCTGCTGACCTGCATGACCACCACGCCATTGCGCCTGTTGAGCATCGTCGGTTTCAGCCTGGCTGCCCTGGGCATGCTCTTCGCCTTTGCACTGATCGTGCTGCGTATCGCTTTCGGTGCCGGTTGGGCCGGCGACGGCATGTTCGTGCTGTTCGCCGTATTGTTCGTGTTCACCGGTGGCCAGTTCATCGGCATGGGCCTCCTGGGTGAATACCTGGGCCGCATGTACAGCGATGTGCGGGCCCGCCCACGGTTCTTTATCGAAAAAGTGCTGCGCAACCAACCGGCAGCACCGGCCGAGACCTTTACGGTCGACGGCCTGACATCCTCCCACACCTCTACTTCTCCTTCCGATCAGGTTTCGTCATGAATTCAAAAGCTGTTGTCTTCGCTTACCACGATATTGGCTGTGCTGGCATTGAAGCCCTGCTCAATGCGGGTTACGAAATTGCTGCCGTGTTCACCCATGCCGATGATCCCAAGGAAAACAATTTCTACGGTTCTGTTGCCCAGCTGTGCGCCCGCAACGGCATCCCGGTGCACGCCCCGGAAGACGCCAACCACCCGCTGTGGATCGAGCGCATCGCCAAGCTGAACCCGGACTACATCTTCTCGTTCTACTACCGCAACCTGCTGAGCGAAGCCCTGCTGGCCACCGCCAAGAAAGGCGCGTTCAACCTGCACGGCTCCCTGCTGCCTAAATACCGTGGCCGCGCACCGGCCAACTGGGTGCTGGTCAACGGCGAAACCGAAACCGGCGTGACCCTGCACCGCATGGTCAAGCGTGCCGATGCCGGCGCGATCCTGGCCCAGCAGAAAGTCGTGATCGACCGCACCGACACCGGCCTGACCCTGCACGCCAAACTGCGTGATGCCGCCACTAGCCTGCTGCGCGACGCCCTACCGCAACTGGCGCAAGGCAAGCTGGCTGAAACCGCACAGGACGAAAGCAAGGCCACCTACTTCGGTCGTCGCACCGCAGCGGACGGCAAGCTGGACTGGAAAAAACCGGCTGAAGAGCTGTTCAACCTGGTTCGCGCCGTTACCCAACCGTACCCGGGCGCCTTCTGCGCCGTGGGCGAGCACAAGCTGATCGTCTGGAGCGCCGAAGTCGTCAAGGGCAACGAAGGCCTGGCGCCAGGCCGCGTGATCAGCGTCAACCCGCTGCGCATCGCCTGCGGTGAAGACTCCCTGGTAGTCAAGTTCGGCCAGCGCAACGAGAACGGCCTGTACCTGGCCGGCCCGTCCCTGGCGGATGAACTGGGCCTGGTGGACGGTTCCGTACTGCGCGGCGCCGAGTCCGGCCGCAAGCCCCGTCGTACCCGCGTGCTGATCCTGGGCGTGAACGGTTTCATCGGTAACCACCTGTCCGAGCGCTTGCTGCGTGACGACCGCTACGAAATCTACGGCCTGGACATCGGCTCCGACGCCATCGAGCGCCTGCGCAGCCACCCGAATTTCCACTATGTGGAAGGCGACATCAGCATCCACTCCGAGTGGATCGAGTACCACATCAAGAAGTGCGACGTGGTCCTGCCGCTGGTGGCCATCGCCACCCCGATCGAATACACCCGCAACCCGCTGCGCGTATTTGAACTGGACTTCGAAGAGAACCTGAAACTGGTTCGCTACTGCGTGAAGTACAACAAGCGCGTGATCTTCCCGTCGACCTCCGAAGTGTATGGCATGTGCCAGGACCAGTACTTCGACGAAGACACCTCCAACCTGGTGGTGGGCCCGGTCAACAAGCAGCGCTGGATCTACTCGGTCTCCAAGCAACTGCTGGACCGCGTGATCTGGGCCTACGGCGACAAAGGCCTGAAGTTCACCCTGTTCCGTCCGTTCAACTGGATGGGCCCGCGCCTCGACCGCCTGGACTCGGCCCGTATCGGCAGCTCCCGCGCCATCACCCAGCTGATCCTGAACCTGGTGGAAGGCACGCCGATCCGTCTGTTCGACGGTGGCGAGCAGAAGCGTTGCTTCACTGACATCGCCGACGGCATCGAAGCCCTGGCGCGCATCATTGATAACGACAACGATAACTGCAACGGCCAGATCATCAACATCGGCAACCCGGAAAACGAAGCCAGCATCCGTCAGTTGGGCGAAGAACTGCTGCGTCAGTTCGAAGCTCACCCGCTGCGCAGCAACTTCCCTCCGTTCGCCGGTTTCCGCGACGTGGAAAGCAAGGCGTTCTACGGCACCGGTTACCAGGACGTGGCGCACCGCAAGCCAAGCATCGACAACGCCAAGCGCCTGCTGAACTGGGAGCCTACCGTGGAGATGAGCGAAACCATCGGCAACACCCTGGATTTCTTCCTGCGTGAAGCCATGCTCGAAATCGCGGACAAGCGTTGATGCAAGCGGGTCTACGCATCGACGTCGACACTTACCGAGGCACCCGTGAAGGGGTGCCAAGGTTGTTGGAGTCGCTTGATGAAGCCGGGGTCAAGGCGACCTTCTTCTTCAGCGTCGGGCCGGACAACATGGGGCGCCACTTGTGGCGCCTGATCCGCCCGCAGTTCCTGTGGAAGATGCTGCGCTCCAACGCGGCCGGTTTGTACGGCTGGGACATTTTGCTGGCCGGCACCGCCTGGCCGGGCAAACCCATTGGCCGCGACCTGGGGCA
>NZ_JACARK010000190.1:0-4079 GCF_013386655.1 Pseudomonas sp. K5002
CCGTTCGCGCAGTTGCTGGCGGCGTGGTGGGTCAGTGAGCGTATCGCCCGCAAAGGCACGGTCGGCCGGGGTTGGTACCGTGGGTTCGGCATCGCTGCCGGGGTGATGCTGTTGGTACTCGGGGTGGTGTATCCGTGGACCAATGGCAATGGCGGCGTGACCCGTTTCGCCGAGGACGTTCAAGCGCAAGCAGTGAAAAGCGCGCCATGGAACGCGTGGCAGATGGTGATGGTGGAAGTCGACAACAAGGTACCGATGTACCTGCAAAATCACGGGACGCCGTTCTACTACGTTGCCGAAACCCAGGACTTCCCGCGCCAGGGCGACAGTGCGGCGTTCATGGCCTGGCTGGAAAAAACCAGCGGCCGCACCTTTGATCCCAAGCGCACAATTATTGTCGCGCAGTCCACCAAGGATGACCCGACGCCGCTGGCCTACCTGGGCAACGATCATCAGGTCATCACTACCCAGCCGGACAACGGTGAACGGTTGTTCCACAAGCGTGACGGTGGCAGCGTGGCATTTGTGCCCAACGCCGCGCCGTAGCACTGGCGGCATGGGGCGGGCATTGCTAGTGTGGCGCGCTTAAGCCACCGTCCGAGCCCGGCCGCCCATGCCCTACTCTTTCCCCGCAGTTGCCGCCCTTAGCCTCCTGGTGCTCGCCGCGCCGGCAGCGGCAGACACGCCGATGCCGGCCAACATGGTTTACCTGCGCAGCCTCGACCCGAGCATCGCCCAGGACATTCGCTACGCCAGCCCCCACAACTTCACCGGAGCGCCGCTGGACGGCTACAACGCAGCCGAATGCGTGCTGTCTGCCGACGCGGCAAAGGCACTGGTACGGGTCCAGGCCGAGTTGGCCAGGCAGGGTTACGGCTTGAAGGTCTTCGACTGCTATCGTCCCAGCCGTGCCGTGGCGAACATGGGCCGCTTCGCCAGCCTGCCGGGGGATCCGGCCAAGGCCGAGTTCTACCCCCGGGTGAACAAGCAGGATTTCTGGCGCCTGGGCTACGTGGCCAAGGTTTCCAACCACTCCCGGGGCGCGGCAGTGGACGTGACCCTGACCGGTCCCGATGCGCGGCCAGCCCAGGCCTGGAGCGCCGACACCGCGGCGGTGGATTGCGCCGCCGGTTACGGTCGACGCTTGCCCGATGGCGGCCTGGACATGGGCACCGGTTTTGATTGCTTCGACGAAATGGCCCACACCAACAGCCCCCACATCAGCCAGGCGGCACGCCAGAATCGCCAACGGTTGAGCGCTGCGATGGCCAAGGAAGGCTTTACCGGTTATGCCGGCGAATGGTGGCACTTCACCTACAGCCGCAATCCGGTGCGGGCCGAGCCGATGGACTTCCCTATCGAACCGCTGCGGTAACATCACAACACAGCTTCAGCTTGATAAAGCCCGGGGCAAAAACTAGCGTTTGAGGTTTCCCTCTTTTCAAGGACTGAACGCCGTTGAACACGCTCATCAAAACCTGCGCGGCGCTGCTGACGCTGCTTTCAAACGTGGCACTCGCGCAAATCCCCGAGACCAGCCGGCAACTGATCGTGGTCACCACCCCGGGCTGGAACGCCCTCCAGGGCACCGCACAACGCTATGAGCGGCACGGGCAAGGCTTTCAGAAAGTCGGCGAACCCTTTGCCATCGTGGTCGGTAAAAACGGCATGGCGTGGGGCACCGGCCTTACGACACCCACCCCCGACCAGCAGCCCCTCAAGCATGAAGGCGATGGCAAGGCCCCGGCCGGCATCTTCAAACTCGGCGGTGCCTTCGGCTACGCTCCCACCGCTGACACCCGCTTGCCTTACGCGGCCAGTACCGCCACCCGCGAATGCGTGGATGACAGCCAGTCCAGCCATTACAACACCCTGGTGGACAGCTCGGCGGTGAACAAGGACTGGACCAGTTCCGAGCGGATGCTGCGCAAGGACCAGCTGTACCGCCAGGGGATTTTTGTCGAGCACAACACACCGGCTTTGGCCAACGGCGGCTCGTGTATTTTCCTGCATATCTGGCGCAGCGTCAGTTCGGGAACATTGGGCTGCACGGCGATGGACCCGGTGAATATCCAGGCGTTGTTTGCCTGGCTGGACCCGCGAGAAAACCCGCTGCTGGTGCAACTGCCCGCCGCGCAGTACGACCTCTACCGTGAGCGCTGGAAACTGCCGTCCCGCTGAGCTGACAGCAGGCGCTGAAATGCGGCCAATACCTCATCGGGTTTTTCCAGCATGAGTTGGTGGCCGCATTCGGGCAACAACTGATACTCGGCATTGGGCAAATGCCGGGCGAGTGCTTCGCCGCCGCTGGCCGGGGTCAGGCCGTCGGTGTCGCCGGCCAGCACACTCACGGGCAGGGTCAGGGTGAGCAGTGCATTGGCGTCTGGCCATTGGACGTTTTTCATCAGGGCCTTGAACATGTACAGCGGGTTGCGCTCGGTGAGTTTTTCTTCGTAGGCGACCAGTGCGGGGTCGGCTTTGGCGTTCCATGCGGCCTGGCGGAAACCTTTGGCCAGCAGTGGGCGCAGCCATTCCAGGAGCCATGCGGGTAGACGCATCAGGCCGCCGCTCCGGCTGATGCTGTGGAGTCGGGTGCCCAGCAGCAATACGGCTTCGATGGGGATCGCGGGTTTGGCCAGCAAGGCGCTCAGGGTCAGGCCAGTGCCGAAGGAGTGGGCGACGATGAGGTTGCGGGAGCCGCCGTAGCGCCTGAGGATTTCCAGGTAGTCGGCGACCAGTTCGGGCCAGGCGTAAGCCTCGGGGTTGCGGGGTTTTACGCTGGCGCCGTGGCCGAGCAGGTCCCAGGCGACCAGACTGTAGCCTTGGGTTTTCAGGGATTGCCATTGGTGGCGCCACTGGTCCTTGTTGCCGCCGGCGCCGTGGCAGAAGAACACTACCGTGTCGGGTTGGGTGGTGCCCGCGTGATGGGTGATGCTCAGGTGACGGTTGGGGCGGATTTCCAGTGGTTGGCCCTGGATCACTGGCAGTTCGGTGAAAGAGGTCGGCATGGAGGTTTCTCAATAAGTGAAAGGATTGAGTGTGGTGTAGCAACAGCAAAATCAAAGGTGGACACGATCCAAATGTGGGAGCGGGCTTGCTCGCGAAGGTCGTTAACGATAACGCGAACATCCTGATTCAACGCGGCGCTCTCAGGTTCTTCGCGAGCAAGCCCGCTCCCACATAAAGCGGCTCTGCTTTTGCTCTAACACTCAGGTCGCCTTTGCCGCTTTTGCAATGTGACTCGCTGTAAGAGCGAAACCATAGGTGGCCGTTAGCTGAATAACGGATATGCCCCCAACCCCAACAACCCAAGTCAGATGGCCTCAGCCATCAACAACTGCCGCGTATACGGATGCCGCGCATCAGCAAACAGCGCCGCCGTCTCCCCCTGCTCCACCACCCTCCCCTGACGCATCACCGCAATCCGGTCGCACAACCGCGCAGCCACCCGCAAGTCATGAGTAATAAACACAATGCTCAACCTGAACCGCCGCTGCAGCGACTCCAGCAACTCCAGAATCTGCACCTGGATCAGCGCATCAAGCGCCGACACACACTCATCAGCGATCAACACCTTAGGCTCCACCGCCAACGCCCGGGAGATCCCTATGCGCTGCCGCTGCCCCCCGGAAAACTCATGAGGAAACCGCTCAAACGCCGCTGCCGGCAACCCCACCAACCCCAGCAACTCACGGGCCCGCCGCTCGGCATCCGCCTTGGAAACCCCCTGCACCAAAGGCCCAGTCATAACAATCTGCCCCACCGTCTGCCGCGGATTGAGCGACGCAAACGGATCCTGGAAAATCATCTGCACATCACTGCGCAACGCTCGCAGCCGCCCTTCAGACAACCCCGCGACCTCCCGCCCCAACCACTCGATCCGCCCGCTGTCAGCACGCAGCAAACGCACCAGGCACCGACCCAGGGTCGACTTGCCCGACCCCGACTCTCCCACAATCCCCAACGTCTCGCCTTCACGTAATTGCAGCTGAACCGCATCCAACGCCTGAGTCGTACGCCGCCCCCACCAACCGCTGCGGCTGCGGAACACCTTGCCCAGCGCTTCGGCCTTCAGCACC
>NZ_JACARK010000191.1:0-233 GCF_013386655.1 Pseudomonas sp. K5002
AACTGCGCGACGCGGATCTCGGCGCGCACGCCGTTGGCGCTGATGGCCAGCCAGATGGTGCTCGACACCCGCCAGCAAAACGACCTGGGCATGCAGGAAAGCGAAGCCGTGCTGGATGCATTGGTCAGCCTGCTGCTGCCGGGGATCAGCGCCCGGGACAACGGTGTGGACACCCAGGAACGGCAGTTTCGCAAGACCATCGCCTACATCGATGCGCACATCGGCGCCGAAGA
>NZ_JACARK010000191.1:238-7895 GCF_013386655.1 Pseudomonas sp. K5002
GTGCGCGGGCTGTACCGGATGTTTTCCAAGCGCGGGCTGGTGGTGGCGCAATACATCAAGCACCGACGCCTGGATTTCTGCGCCGAAACCCTGCGCCATTCGCCGGCGGAGCAGAAGCTGTCGGCACTCTGTTATGCCTGGGGCTTCTCCGACTCCAGCTACTTCTCATCGGCGTTCAAGTCGCGCTTCGGCGTGTCACCGGGCGAGTACCGCAAGCGCTATAGCCATCATTGATGCGTGCCGCTCCCGAACCTGGAATGCATTTTCCTGTGGGAGCCGGGCTTGCCCGCGATGCAGGCCACTCGGTCTGACAGGTACACCGCCGCGATCCCTTCGCAGCCTCGCCAAGGCTCGACAGCTCCCACATTCAATCATCGCGCCCTAGGGATACAACACCTCGCGGACCAGCATGGCGATGCTGGTCACGCCCATCTTTTCCTTGATCTTGGTGCGGTGCACGTCAACGGTCTTCACGCTGATGTTCAGCTCGCGGGCAATCACCTTGCTCGCCTTGCCGTCCACCACCAGCATCAACACTTCTCGCTCCCGGCTCGTCAGCAGCGCCAGCTTGCCTTGCAGGTGCTCGCGCTGTTCCTGGTCGGCCTGGGCCTGTACAGCGGTCTTCAGCGCGGCCTGGATGCGGTCGATCATCTGTTGCGGGTTGTAGGGCTTCTCGACGAAATCCAGCGCGCCGTTTTTCATTGCGGTGACCGACATCGGTATGTCGCCGTGGGCCGACACGAAGATGGTCGGCAAGGTGCTGCCGCGCCGGTTGAGGATCTCCTGCAACTGGAAGCCGCTGGTCTGCGGCATGCGCACGTCCAGCACCAGGCAGGCGGGCTGGCGCGGGTCGTAGTGCGCAAGGAACTCTTCGGCCCCGGCGAAACATTGGGCCTTTACGCTGACCGACTCCAGCAGCCAGGCCAGCGAGGTACGCAGGTCTTTGTCGTCATCAACGATGTAAACAATCGGTGTGCGAATTTCCATCAGGGACTGCCACGAGAATTTCTAATTATTGTTTTCGCACGCGGGCACGCTGCGGCGGACATTGGCTCATCTGTGGAGCCTTGCCAGCAGAATACCCAGTGTGAACGGCCCTGACGATAAAGAAACCACCTAGTCGGCATGGGGATCGTCTGAATGGTCGCGCCGCACGGGGCGTCTTAGTCTTGTGGCATCACCCACGGACCGTAAAGGGGCACCGACATGGCCGACCTGAGCCAGCAGCAAATCGACTTTCGCAACGCCATGGCGCAACTGCCGGCCGCGGTGAACATCATCACCACCAACGGCCCGGGCGGGCGTTGCGGGATCACGGCGAGTGCGGTGTGCTCGGTGACGGATTCGCCCCCCACGGTGTTGGTGTGCGTGAACCGCGGGAGTGCGACCCATGATGTGTTCCGTACCAATGGGCAGCTGTGCGTGAACGTGCTGTGCGGGGAGCAGGAAGAGCTGGCGCGGCACTTTGCCGGGATGACCCAGGTGCCCATGGCGGAGCGGTTTGCCTGGGACCTGTGGGACGGAGGCGAGGCGGGGGTGCCGGTGCTGCGGGATGCGCTGGTGCAGCTGGAAGGGCGTATCAGTGAGTGCAAGGAGGTAGGGTCGCATTCGGTGATGTTCGTGGAGTTGTCGCGGGTTGGGGTGCGGGGGCAGGGCGACAGCCTGGTGTACTTCAACCGGCTGTTTCACCGGATTGAGCATGCTGGCGCCCATTGCTGAAGGTTCAGGAGATCAAATGTGGGAGCGGGCTTGCTCGCGAAGGCGGTGTATCAGAAACCTATTCAGTGGCTGACACTCTGTCTTCGCGAGCAAGCCCGCTCCCACATGGGGCCTGCGGGGCAGTTGTTGGTCAGATGCGGAAGCTGCCCACCAGCTGATTCAAGCGTTCCGCTTCACGCTCAAGCTCGGTACAGGCCTGCAGCGTCGACTGCAGGTTTTCCACCCCGGCCTGGTTCAGCATATTGATCTCGGTAATGTCCACATTCAGCGCTTCCACCACTGACGTCTGTTCCTCGGTCGCCGCCGCTACCGACTGGTTGACGTTATCAATCTCGCCAATCCTCTGCGTCACACTGGCCAGCCGCGTACCCGCCAGGTTGGCGATGCTCACGCTTTCCTCGCTGTGCTGCTGGCTCTCGGTCATGGTGCTGACGGATTCCCGTGCGCCCACCTGCAACTCTTCGATCATCTGCTGAATCTCCAGCGCCGACTCCTGGGTGCGATAGGCCAGGCTGCGCACCTCATCGGCCACCACCGCAAACCCGCGCCCGGCCTCACCGGCCCGGGCCGCTTCAATGGCGGCGTTCAGTGCCAGCAGATTGGTCTGCTGGGAGATGCCCTTGATCACCTCCAGGATTTGCCCGATGTTCACCGTCTTGTGATTCAGCGCATCGATGTGCACGCACGAGGCGCTGATCTTGCCCGACAGTTCATTCATCACGGCAATCGTGCGCTCCACCACCTGGCGCCCGTCCTCAGCCTGTTGCCGGGCGCCGGAGGCTTGCTGCGACGCATCGGAGGCATTACGGGCGATTTCCTGGGCGGCGGCGCCCAGTTCGTTGATCGCCGCCGCGACACTGTTGGTGCGGGTCGCCTGTTCATCGAAGTTGTTCAGCGAGGAATTCGAGGCCAGCAGCACCCGCTTGACCACTTGGTTGACCCCGAGCCCCGCTGAAGACACTTCGCGGATCGACTGGTGGATGCGTTCGACAAAACGGTTGAAGGCGCTGGCCAACTGGCCGATCTCGTCCCGGGATTGCACCTCCAGCCGCCGCGTCAGGTCGCCTTCGCCACGGGAAATGTCCTCCATCACCCGGGTCAGGGTTTGCAGCGGCCGGGTGATGCGCAGCGCGGCGTACCAGATCAACAGCAGGCCGAGCAGGGCCGAGCCGCCACCCAGCAGCAGTTCCAGGGCGGTGCTTTTCACCCCTTGGGCATCGAGTTGCTGTTGCAGCGCGGTGACCGGCGCCAGCAGCACCGACTGCGGCACGCCCACCAGAACGCCCCACGGTGCGGCACCGGCAATCGGTGTCAGCGGTTCGAGTAGCTTGATTTGCTGTTGATCGACAAAGGTTTGCGGTTGCCCCTGGCGCAACGCGTCCAGTACCTGGGCGCCATCGTGCATGACTTCGCTGATCGGCTGCCCGAGGCGGCTGGCGTCCTCGCTGTAGGCGGAAATCACGCCTTCGGGGCTGACGATGCTGACTTGCCCGTGGCCGTCGAACAGTTGCCCGGCGCTGGTATGGCTGGCCTGTTGCAAGGCCGCCAGGTTGATGTCCAGGCCAATCACCGCGATCACCTTGCCGTGCTCCATCAGCGGGAACGCAATGCTGGTCACCAGCTTGCGGCTGCCGGAAGCCTCGTCGAAATACGGCTCCAGCACACAGGCCCTGGCGGTGTCGCGGGCGCAGGTGTAGAAGGCGTTGTACGGCGCGCCGCTGGGGCCGGGCGAGGTATTGGCCAGCAGCGCTTCGTCGCCGACTACCGCTGTCAGTTCACCCGGGGTGGCCTGCACCCAGTATTGGGCGAAGCGCCCGGCCTCGTTGCTGCCGACGGCGGCCTGGTCGACGAAGTGGGCATCGTCACCGTCCAGGGCATTGGCTTCGAAAATGACGTAAATCCCGAGCAGGTCGGGCTTGTCGACCAGGGCCTGGCGCAGCTGGGTATTCAGCTCCTGGCGCAACTCTGGGCGGGTCAGTTTGCCCTGTTGTTGCAGTTGCCGCAGGTACAGCACATAACGCGACAAGCCCTGGCCGTACTCATGGGTTTGCATGAAGGTGCGTTGCACCTGCATGGCCTGAACTTGCCCCAGGGCCTGCATGTGTTCCTTGGCGGCGGCAGCGAGCATGTCGCTGCTGGCCTGGGCCACGTGCTGGCTGCTCTGGTGGGTCTGGTACAGCGACAGGCTCATCAGCAGGCCGACCACCAATAACAGGCAGAGGCCGGCGAGCAGGGCGATCTTGCTCTGGATCGTGAGGAATTTCGTGTGCATTGCGAAGGCCTTGGCCAGGCGGGGCGATGGCGGCGCCACCGCCCCGGCCGGGCTTAGAAGTTAGTGGCGAACACCACTTGGCTGTAGAGGTTTTTATCGTGGTTGCCCAGCTGCGTGCCGCCTTGCTCGGCGCTCTTGTCCGGCTGGTACAGGCCGATCAGCGGCATCACCGTCAGGTGGTCGTTGACGTGCCATTCGGCATACAGGTCCAGCTCGTGGCCGTCGCTGTTGCCGAGGTTGCGGTCGATGGTCTTGAAGTCGAACAACACCGCGCCGACGTTGAGGTTCTGCAGGGGCGAAACCTTGAACGTGACGTTCTGGATGCGTGAGTTGTTGTTGAACGGCCCGGCGTAGTTGCCCGCCACTTCACCCTGGAACCAGGTGCCGTAGCCACGGCTGAAACCGTAGAACAGCGGGTCGAAGCCTTCCGAGAAGCGGCTGTAGCGGTAGCTCACATACGGCGTCCAGGTCACGTCGGAGAAGGTCCAGCCAGCTTCCAGGTACCAGGCGTCTTCGTTGCCGGTGTGGGGCTTGTCCTGCCAGGCGTATTCGCCGGACAGGAACAGGTTGGTCACCCCGGCATTGCCCGTGGCCCGCAGGCTGTAGGTCTTCATGCCATCGCGTTCCAGCTGCGTGGGGGAGGCGTACTGCTTGTCGACGTCGGTGGTGTCGATGTACGTCAGCCCCACGGTGCCTTCGGCGGCCACGTGTTCGAGGGTGGCGACGTACATCTCGGTCTTGGCCTGGGCACGGTTATCGGACTTGAGCCACATCAGGTCGCTGCGCCAGCCGTCCTTGCCGCCCAGGCGCAACACGGCGGTTTCGTCGAAGGCCTTGCGGGCGGCGATGTAGTAGCCGCCGCCGCGATTGAGGTCGCCATCGGCCACGCCCTTGCCGAAGTTCAGCGCGTCGCCGTCAATCAGGAAACCGTCGCCGACCACGATGTTCTGGCGGCCGAAGGACAGGTCCACGCCATTCTCGCCCAGGGCCTCAAACAACTTGCCCGAGCGCCAGCCGAGGTAGGCGTCTTCGAATTGGGTGGTGCGCTCCGAACCGTCGCTGAAACCTGCGGCATCGCCGTCGCCCCAGGTGCCGGAACTCAGCAGGTTGGCCGCACCGTAGGTGGTGCCGGCGCCGCTGAAGCTTTTGTCAAAGCTCAGGCCGTACTTCACGTAGCCCTCGCGCCAGGACGAGGAGCCCTTGGCCAGGCGGCCGGATTGACTGTAGTTCTGCTGGCTGTGGAAGGCACCGAATACCGCTTCCAGCGTGGCGTTCAGATGACTGCTGTCATCGGCGTACAGCTCATAAGCGCCGGCCGGGTTGGCGCCGATCATCAGCGCGAGGGTCGAGAGACGAAGCAAGGGGGACTTGAGCATGGTGTGGCATCCATTCTTGTTCATGACCACAGGGTTGGGGTCTGCCGCGATACTAATGCTGGCGAAGTGACGTGCCTTTTGTCTGGTTGCCAAAGACTTGACTGTGCTTGCCAGAATCCACGGTTTGGCAGCCCGGCCAATACGACTGGCACGCAGGGCAAAACCCGAGCGACCTTGAGCCCTGACAATCGTTGGCAACTTCGATGATTTCCAAGGTCGTTTTTCTATGTTCACTGCACACAGATTTTCCCTGGCCGGCCTGCTGTCGCTGGTCCTGGGCCACAGCGCATTCGCCGCTGAATGCGGCCCTGACCAGAACCGTGGCGCCCAGGTTTTCGCCAACGAATGCAGCGTGTGCCATGCGGTGGCGAAGGGCGGCGCGACAATGATGGGGCCAAACCTGGCGGGCGTTTACGGGCGTAAGTCCGGCTCCCTGGCGGGCTTCAGCTACTCCCAGGCGATGCGTGACAAAAACGTCGAGTGGCAAGCCGAGACCATCGCGCAATTCATCACCCAACCCCAGGCGTTTGTGCCCGGCACCTACATGCCCTACATGGGCCTGGCTTCGGCCGACGATCGCCAAGCGGTCGCCTGCTTTCTCAAAGAACAGCATTGAATACAGGTGAATCATGAGCAACGTTGAAATCCTGCCGCAGGTGGCTGCATTCCTGGACCGTCGTCATGGCTGCTTTATCGATGGCCAATGGGTATTTGCCGAGGGCGAACACATCAAGGTGATCAACCCGGCCACCGGGCAAACCCTGTGCGAAACCCTCGACGCGCCGCTGCACGTGGTGGAGCAGGCGGTGCAGTCGTCCCATGCGGCGTTCAAGTCCCGCGTGTGGTCGGGATTGCGCCCGGCCGACCGTGAGCGGATTTTGCTGAACTTCACCGCATTGGTTGAGGCCCATGCCGAGGAGCTGGCGCAGCTGGAAACCCTGAGCCAGGGCAAGTCGATCAACCTGGCGCGGGGGCTGGATCTGAACGCCACGGTGGAGTTCATGCGCTACATGTCGGGCTGGGCGACCAAGATCGAAGGGCAGACCTTTGACGTGTCCATCCCTTTGCCGCCGGGGGCCAGGTTCACTGCGTTCACCAAGCGCGAGCCGGTGGGCGTGGTGGTGGGCATCGTGCCGTGGAATTTCCCGCTGCTGATTGCGGCCTGGAAATTGATGCCGGCGCTGGCGACCGGGTGCACGGTGATCATCAAGCCGGCGATGGAAACGCCGCTGACGGCGATGCGCCTGGCGGAGCTGGCGCTGGAGGCGGGGATTCCGGCGGGGGTGTTCAACGTGGTGACCGGCGGCGGTGCGTCGGTGGGGGGCGTTCTGACTGCTCATCCGTTGGTGAGCAAGGTGTCGTTTACCGGTTCGACTGCGGTGGGCAAGAGCGTGGGGGTGGCGTGCATGGAGAACATGACGCGGTTTGCCCTGGAGTTGGGGGGCAAGAATCCGATGATCGTGTTGGCGGATGCGGATATTGATAAGGCGATCCAGGGGGCGATCCTGGGTGGGTTGCTGAACAACGGACAGGTGTGTGCGGCGGCTTCGCGCTTTTATGTGCATCGTTCGGTGTATGACCGGTTTGTCGAGGGGTTGGCGGCGGCGGTGTCGGCGATGCCGTTGGGGGCGGGGATGGATGGTGAGGCGGCGATTAATCCGTTGGTGTCGCGCAAGCAGCAGCAAGGGGTACTGCGCCATATCGAGCAGGCCCGGGCTGAAGGGGCGCGGGTGGTGATCGGTGGGGATGAGGTTGCGGGTGAGGGGTTTTATGTGCGGCCGACGATTTTGGCGGATATCGATCATGGGATGGCGGTGGCCCGGGAGGAGGTGTTTGGGCCGGTGTTGGGGGTGATGGCGTTTGATGATGAGGATGCGGTGATTGAGTTGGCCAATGACAATCGGTATGGGTTGGCGGCCAGTCTTTGGACCAATGATCTGGGTAAGGCGATGAACCTGGTGCCGCGGATCGAGGCGGGGACGGTTTGGGTGAATGCGCATGTGTTGCTGGACCCGGCGATGCCGTTTGGCGGGGTGAAGCAATCGGGGATGGGGCGGGAGTTTGGGCGGGCGGTGATTGAGGCTTATACCGAGCTGAAGTCGGTGTGTATTGCGCATTGATTGGGGGCATATCCGTTATTTAGGTCACGGCGACTTATGGTTTCGCTCTTACAGCGAGTCACTTTGCAAAAGCGACAAAGTAACCAAAGCGCTCTGCCCCGCCTGTCGGCGCCTCGCCTAGGCTCGGCGTTCCCTCACTCCGGCAGCACGAAGCGGGCCGCCGCGACGGG
>NZ_JACARK010000192.1:0-23704 GCF_013386655.1 Pseudomonas sp. K5002
CCCATTTCGTGGGTCACCACGATCATGGTCATGCCTTCGTCGGCGAGGGTGCGCATGACCTCCAGCACATCGCCCACCAGTTCCGGGTCGAGGGCCGAAGTGGGTTCGTCGAACAGCATGGCGTCGGGTTTCATCGCCAGTGCGCGGGCGATGGCAACCCGCTGTTGCTGGCCGCCGGAGAGTTGTTCCGGGTAGGCATCGGCCTTGACCGACAGGCCGACTTTATCCAGCAGCGCCAAGGCTTCTTCCCGGGCCTGTTGCAGCGGTTCGCCCTTGACGTACACCGGGCCTTCCATCACGTTTTCCAGCACGGTGCGATGGGGGAACAGGTTGAAGCGCTGGAACACCATGCCCATGCGGCTGCGCAGGGCGTGTACGGTCTTGCTGCCACGTTGCACGGTTTCGCCGAACACGTTGATGGTGCCGCCGTCGTAGGCTTCCAGGGCGTTGATGCAGCGCAGCAGGGTGGATTTGCCCGAGCCGGACGGGCCGATCAGGCACACCACTTCGCCCTTGGCCACGTCCAGGTCGACGCCGTGCAGCACGCGATGGGTGCCGTAGTGCTTTTGCAGTTGGCGAATCTCGATCATGCTTTTTTCCTCCGGCCCAGGTGCTGTTCCATGCGGCGCAGGCCATACACCAGCGGCAGGCTCATCAGCAGGTAGAGCAGGGCGACCAGGGTGTAGACGGTCATGTTCTGGAAGGTGGACGAGGCGATCAGTTGGCCCTGGCGCGTCATCTCGGCCACGGTGATGGTCGACACCAGCGATGAGTCCTTGAGCATCATCACCAGGGTGTTGCCGTAGGGCGGCAAGGCGATGCGAAACGCCTGGGGCAGGATCACCCGGCGCATCATCAGCACCGAGCGCATGCCCAGGGCTTCGGCGGCTTCACGCTGGCCCTGTTCGACGGCGATGATGCCGGTACGGAAGTTCTCCGCCTGATACGCCGAGTAGGCGATGCCCATGCCGATCACACCCGCCTGGAATGCACTGAGGTGCACGCCCATGTCCGGCAGCACGAAGTAGATGTAGAACAGCTGCACGATGATCGGCAGGCCGCGAATCACATTGATCACGGTGCTCGCCGCCCACGACAGCGCCTTGATCGGCGACAGTTTGAGCAGCGCCAGCACCAGGCCGATCGCGCTGCTGAGCAGGAACGACAGCACGGTGATCTGGATCGTCACCCAGGCGCCTTGCAGCAGGATCGGCAGGAAGTCCTGGGCGTTTTGCAGGAATTCAGCCGGGTTCATGGCTGCACCCGGGCATCAAGCCCCCACTTCTTCAGGATCGCGTCCAGGGTGCCGTCGGCCTTGATGCTGGCGATGGCCTGGTTCAGGCGTTCGAGGGTTTCGCTGTCGCCTTTGCGCACCACCAGGCACACCTCGCCGACGTTCACCGGCTTGTAGTCGGCGGCGAGCTTCACGCCCTTGAACAGCTTCTGGCGGATCTGGTACGCCACCACCGGCTGGTCCCCCACGGCGGCCTTGATGCGGCCCAGGCTCAGGTCGCGGACCATTTCGCCGATGGAGTCGTAGGTGCGGATTTCCTTGAAGATCCCCAGCTTGTTGAGCATGTCGTAGAAGATCGTGCCGGCTTGTACACCCACTACCTGGTCCTTCAAGGAGCTGAGGTCGGTATAGGTCGCGTTGTCGTCGGCACTCACGATCAGCCCTTCACCGTAGGCGTACACCGGCGCGCTGAAGTCCACCACCTGGGCACGCTCCGGGGTCTTGAGCATGCCGGCGGCGATGAAGTCGAGCTTGCCCGAGGTGAGGGACGGGATCAGCGCGGCAAAGTTGGTCTGCTCGATTGCGCTGGTGAAACCACCGGCCTTGCCCACTGCGTTGGCGACGTCGACCATCACGCCCTGGATGCTGTTGCTCTTGATGTCGAGGAAGGTGAACGGCGAACCGCTGGCCGTTGCACCGACTTTGTACGAGGCTGCACCGGCGGCGTGCACGGTGGCCACGCAAAAGGTGGCGCAAAGACCGAAGGCGAGGCGGCGAAACAAGGGCGAAAGACTGTTCATCGGGTTACTCCAGAAGGAAAACGGATCGTCAGTACCGCGAGCGGTTACCGAGCAAACCGCAAGCTCTGTGCCATTTCGATTAAATAAAATCGTTTTACGCTACTGAAATTAAACAAAATGAACCATTCGTATCGGTATGCGATTTTTAGTGGTCGAATTTCGCGATTTCGTGTAGAAATATCGCCACGCTTGATCGACCTGACCGCGAGTTCGCCATGTCCGAAGAACGCAACAGCTTGCACAACCAATCCCTGGAAAAGGGCCTGTCGGTGCTCAAGGCATTCAGCGCCCAGCGCCGCAGCATGAGCCTTGCAGAGGTGGCCGAGGCCGCCGGCATGACCAAAAGCTCGGCCCAGCGCATGGTGTTTACCCTCGAGAGCCTGGGTTACCTTCGGAAACACTCGCGCACCCGTCATTACCAACTCACACCACGGGTGCTGGAGTTGGGCTTCAGTTATCTGGATGCGCATTCGCTGATTGAAGTGGCCAACCCGTTCCTCTCGGAATTGACCCGCCTGACGGGAGAAACCTCGTGCCTGACCGAGCCTGCGGGTTACGACATGACGTATATCGCGCGGTTTGTCAGCTCGGGCTTCGTGCCGGTACACATGCCGATTGGCTCGCGGGTGCCGATGTATTGCACGGCGTCGGGGCGCGCGTATCTGAGTGCGTTGCCGCAGGATGAGGCGCTGGCATTGATCGAGCACAGCCAGCGGGTGGCGCACACCAGCCAGACGTTGACTGAGGTCGACAGGATCATGGAGTCGTTGCAGCAGGTGCGCGAGCAGGGCTATGCGGTGAATGGCCAGGAACTGTTCCTGGGGGACATGACCATCGGCGCGCCGGTGCTGGGGGCGAACGGTCGGCCGGTGGCAGCGGTGCATGTGGTGGCGCCGACCAGTCGCTGGAGCCGGGCGGATGCAGAGAAGCAGTTGGCGCCGGCGTTGTTGCAGTGCTCAAGGGCGTTGAGCAATTCGGCGCGTAATCTTGAATAGCCCCATTCTCAAGAACACAGCAAATCCAATGTGGGAGCCCGCTCCCACATTTTGATCTTCAGTATTCTTTGAAATTTATGGGTGCCTGTAGGAAAGCAAACATCTCTGTCAGTTAAATCTTAATAAGGGTAGGGGTCCTTCACATTCTCAAGGCATTGCTCGACAATGCGCCCACTGTTCCGGAGTAGTTCAGCGGTAGAACACTCGGCTCTTAACCGGGTGGGCGCTGGTTCGAATCCAGCCTCCGGACCCATCCATTACACAGCAGTCTGGACATACTTCCAGATTACACGGAGTGACTAGCATGGATGCAGGTTATGCAGTCTTCCAGCTGTCCAGGGCACTGCTTGCGCACGATCAAACTTGTAGCCCTCTCGCCCGTTTTAATGCCCGCAGACGCATCTCGCGCTGGAAACAGGTTATTGCGCACATTCTGCAAAGCACCGCAGAGTATGGCTCTCGTACCCCGATTGCTGAGGTTCCCGCCTGGGTTACGCTGGAAGTAACTACAGGGGGGTTCGCTACCGGTAATCTGTTGGCAGGTGGCGAATTGACCGACTATGAGCGTGAACTGGCCGCCTCCCTCCCGGGGATTCGTCGAGGGTTTGAGCGGTTGGATATCAATGCCTGGCATCTCACAGATGACGGTCTTGATGCGCTGCAGCAGCTTCTGGCCAGTTGTGACTATCGAGTCGATGTGCCGGAAGAGGCAGCGTTACTGACCGTGGCTTGGTTGTCAGGCCAGCGGCGTACTGACGAGGCGCGTGCCCTCATAGAGGCCATTGTTCCTTTTTTTGACCGATTGCGTTTCTTTCCGTCGATCTCTACGCAGCTTCCGATCTCCGCGACGCAGGTACATGTAGTTGACGCGGGTGAGGTGAAGCAGTCTCTTATAACCTTGCCTGCTCAGACTCAGATCGCTGTGCAGAAACAGGCGATCACAAGACGGTTACCCCTTTATGATTCAGCCATCGCACATTTCCTCCTGACTTATCAGGCTGGCTGGCCTTGCCGTGATTACCCACCTCAGTGGCACGAGCAGGCGGCCGAACTGGAGGAAAATTATAAAAAGCTTGGCACCGACAGGTGCTCCCCTGACCGCTTGGCGGAACTGTTTTCTTTACTGGAGCAATGCTCCCGCAATGCTGAATCGCTTACAGGGCGTCAGGTAGGTCGTATACGACGAATTGTCGATGACTTCGTGCGCAAACATGGCACTCCGGACTCTGCCTCTCACTTAGCGTTCCGCGCGAACCAGCTTCGCCAGGTGGCGGGGCCAGAGCATCATCTAATTGCGCGTGTCGTGGCAAAGCGTCTGTCCAAGTATCCAGCGCAAAGTGGCATTTCGGATTTTGTCGATTTGGCCGCGCCGCTCACTGCTGCGGAGGCATCGGAATGTGCGCAGGCCGAGGGTGTCGCAATACCAACGGCGATCCTGCGCCGTATTCAACGCTGTCGGAGCGGGACGATTAGCGAACTGATCAAGCATGGGCTGATCACTTCGGGTGACACAGTCGCACGGGTACTGCCCGCGATGACCGCTCAGCTTACTAGCTCGGGGTTGCGGGATGAAGCGTTGAGGATGGTCTACGCCTCGACCTACCGGGCGTTCCGTCGGCGGCGTTCATTGTTACTGTTGAATCTTGAGCGTCAGGTTGGCCTGAGTGAGTTGCCCTGGATTGCTGCCATTGAGCGCGACCGGCAGTCAGGCATTGGTGCAGCCAGTGTCGCCAGACAATCCCTCGTTGAGTCAGCGGCATTAACGCTTCATGCCTTCCCTTACGCTATCCTTCCTAACAAGCTTCTCAAGGAGTATGGAGCACTGGCGGACACTGCGGAACTAGATCTTCCCTTCGTGGAAGAGGTCGCTGCAGATATCTTCATGGGGCAGTTTTCCAGTAAGTTCGCTGACGTTGCCAGGCGAACGGGGCCGGTGATAGCAGGGTCACTTTATATACGTTACTACGCCATTGATACCGACGAGCTGGCCGGCCTCGTCACCCGAGGGCGGCGACAAGCGCGAGTGGCGAGCGATGCGTTCGCTGCCTTGTGCGCGAGGCGTGCGGGAGCTGAGTTAGGCACTTGGCATCCGGCAACCAATGGCACCATTCTTGAGCAGCAGCAGATTTTAACCACGCAGAACCTTGCGGTATTGTTTGAATCGCTTGGGTTGAAGGTTTTGCTACGGTCTAAATTAGGCAGCATGGTGCAGGCGTGTTTTGAGTGGATATGTAGACGGCATCAGATGAAGATCGAGCATTATCATGCTCGGTTGATAATGCTCAAAAATACCGCCTATGCCTGGCGCCAGATGGTGTTCTACCTGGCGATGCTCGATGAAGATGATCGCAGAGAAGCCTTGGCGTCTATTGAGGCTTATTTCGCCATTCAGCCAGTGGCTTTTCGAGAAAGATTCCTGCCGTTGATGAGCGGCTTGCGCAAGGCTTGTGCTGGCGAAGTATTGCCTCAGCGCGCTCCAACTGAGGATGGTGCGAGAGTTTTTCTGGGATGGACAACGACGCGGCATTGGTTACTACCCCCGCAGGAAGTTACTTCAATCCGAGCTGATGAGCAGTAGTGACGCTTAAGATTCAAGTGTGGGAGCGGGCTTGCTCGCGAATGCGGTGTATCAGTCGCCAGATGCAGTGACTGGCACACCGCATTCGCGAGCAAGCCCGCTCCCACATTTTGATCTTCATTGTTCTTTGATATTTATGTGAGCCCCAACAAAAAATGCGCCCCTGAGGGCGCATTTTTTTGTTCGGTCAACTATCGCCTGTCAGGCAATCGCATCCCAGGCACGGTCACCGTTCTCGTCTTTGATCCGAGTCGGCAAGCCCATCACGTCCAGCGCCTTCAGGAACGGCTCAGCCGGCAGTTCCTCGACGTTGGCCATGTGCTTCACGTCCCACTCGCCACGGGCAACCAGCAGCGCTGCGGCTACAGGCGGTACGCCGGCGGTGTAGGAGATGCCCTGGCTGTCGGTCTCGGCGAAGGCTTCTTCGTGGCAGGCCACGTTGTAGATGAACAGCTCGCGTGGCTGGCCATCCTTGGTGCCCTTGACCAGGTCGCCGATGCAGGTTTTGCCGGTGTAGCCAGGCGCCAGCGACGACGGGTCGGGCAGCACGGCCTTGACCAGTTTCAGCGGCACGACTTCCAGGCCTTCGGCGGTGGTGACCGGTTTTTCGGAGAGCAGGCCGAGGTTTTTCAGCACGGTGAACACGTTGATGTAGTGTTCGCCGAAGCTCATCCAGAAACGCACATTGGGCACGTCGAGGTTTTTCGACAGCGAGTGCACTTCATCGTGGCCGGTCAGGTACAGGTTCTGCGAACCGACCACAGGCAGGTCGTCGGTGCGTTTGACTTCGAACATGGTGTTGCTGGTCCACTGGCTGTTCTGCCAGCTCCACACCTGTCCGGTGAATTCGCGGAAGTTGATTTCCGGGTCGAAATTGGTGGCGAAATATTTGCCATGGGAGCCGGCATTGACGTCGAGAATGTCGATCGAATCAATGCGGTCGAAATGCTTTTGTTGCGCCAGCGCTGCATAAGCGTTGACCACACCCGGGTCGAAGCCCACGCCAAGGATGGCCGTGATGTTCTTCTGTTTGCACTCTTCCAGGTGGTTCCATTCGTAGTTGCCGTACCACGGCGGGGTCTCGCAGACCTTGCCCGGCTCTTCGTGGATGGCGGTGTCGAGGTACGCCACGCCGGTGTCGATGCAGGCACGCAGTACCGACATGTTGAGGAACGCGGAACCGACGTTGATGACGATCTGCGATTCAGTCTCGCGGATCAGTGCCTTGGTCGCTTCCACGTCCAAAGCGTTCAGCGCGAAGGCCTGGATGTCGGCGGGTACCTTGAGGCTACCCTTGGCCTTGACGCTGTCGATGATGGCCTGGCATTTGGAGATGTTGCGCGACGCGATAGCAATACGACCGAGTTCGTCGTTGTGCTGCGCGCACTTGTGGGCCACCACCTTGGCGACACCTCCTGCACCAATGATAAGAACGTTCTTTTTCAATTGCTTTATCTCTCCTTTATCTGTCCGCTTTACGAAAGGCTGGACAGGTAGTCGTCGTAACCAAATTCACGAACCACTTCGACTGTACCGTCGAGTTGTTTCACTACGATGGACGGCATTTTCAGGCCGTTGAACCAGTTTTTCTTGACCATGGTGTAGCCTGCCGTGTCGATGAACGACAGTCGATCGCCGATGGCCAGCGGCTGATCAAATTGGTACTCACCGAAGATATCCCCGGCCAGGCACGACTTGCCGCACACCATGTAGGTGTGTTCGCCATTGCTCGGCGCCAGCTTGGCGTTGAGGCGATAGATCAGCAGGTCCAGCAGGTGGGCTTCGATGGAGCTGTCTACCACGGCGAGGTTCTTGCCGTTGTAGAGGGTGTCGAGCACGGTCACTTCCAGGGAGGCGCTGTTGGTGATCGCTGCTTCGCCGGGTTCCAGGTACACCTGCACGTCGTACTTCTGCGAGAACGCCTTGAGGCGCTGGCAGAAGGCGTCGATGGCATAGCCTTCACCGGTGAAGTGGATGCCGCCGCCGAGGCTGACCCAGTTGACCTTGTGCAGCAGCGCGCCGAAGCGTTCTTCGATGGTGTTGAGCATCTGGTCGAACAGGTTGAAATCACCGTTCTCGCAGTTGTTGTGGAACATGAAACCGGAGATTTGCTCGATCACACCTTCGATCTTCACCGGGTCCCACTCGCCCAGGCGGCTGAACGGGCGCGCCGGGTCGGCCAGCAGGTAGTCGGAGCTGCTCACTTGCGGGTTGACGCGCAGGCCGCGGGTCTTGCCTTCGCTGCGCTCGGCAAAGCGCTGCAGCTGGCTGATGGAGTTGAAGATGATCTTGTCGCAGTTATCGAGCATCTCTTCGATTTCATCGTCGGCCCAGGCCACGCTGTAGGCGTGGGCTTCACCTTCGAACTTCTGGCGACCCAGCTTGAGCTCGTACAGCGACGACGAGGTGGTGCCGTCCATGTATTCCTGCATCAGGTCGAACACAGACCAGGTGGCGAAGCATTTGAGGGCCAGAAGAGCCTTGGCGCCGGACTGTTCGCGCACGTAGGCGATCTTCTGCATGTTGACCAGAAGCTTCTGTTTGTCGATGAGGTAGTACGGCGTTTTGATCATTTTCAGAGCCTGCGGCGGTGCCTGCCAAAAAAGGACACGCATTGTGCCCGCACTTGGGACAGATCGAAAGGTTAGTCAGCGGAATTTGCTGGCCCGGTTATAAGCTGGCCTGTGAATATGACAGCCCGTAGGTATGATGAGCCGCTTTGATAACGGACCACGGCTTGGGCGACGAGAGGTGAGAATGGACGCATGGACGCTGCATTGGCTGGAAGCTTCGGGGAGCCTGGCGCAGTTTCGCCCGGAGTTGATCCGAGAGTTTGAGGTCGCCTACGAGGCAATCGCGCAACTGCTGCCGCCGCCGCGGCTGGACATTCTGATCCAGCGGTTGCCGGGGGAGACCCTTCCGGAACTCGGCCTGGTGGGCCGTGCTTATCGCAGCAGGATGTTCAGCATGACCCTTGATCCCGATAACCCGAATTTCCTCACCAGCCTGCAAAGCGGTGCATTGCGTCGACACGTGGTGCATGAGGTGCACCATTGCCTGCGCATGGCGGGCCCCGGTTATGGCTGGACGCTGGGGGAGGCGATGGTCAGTGAGGGCCTGGCCGGGCAGTTTGTGCGGCAGGTGCTGGGCAGTGAGCCGGAGTTGTGGGAGCGGGCGCTTGCCCCCCAGGAACTGCTGAGTGCCCCGGTAGACCGCCAGCTTCTAGACGCCACGTATTACGATCACAGTGAATGGTTCTTTGGTACCGGCGCGCGGCCAAGATGGCTGGGATACACGCTGGGCTACCAGATGGTGGAGGCCTGGCTGGCAAAACAGGGCGAGGTGGACGCCGCCACATGGGTCAATGTACCCGCCCAAGACATACTCGCCAATGCCGCCAAAGCGGGGTTGGTGGCCTGACTTTGAAACACAAGCCCACCAAACAACCCCTATCCCCTGTGGGAGCTGTCGAGCCTCAGCGAGGCTGCGAAGGCGGCGGCACAGCCGATATAATAAGCTGCCTGACACACCGCTATTGCAGCCTCGCTAAAGCTCGACAGCTCCCACATGACAAAAACGCACCCACACTGACATCAAACCGTCATCTCCCCCCCGAACGTATTCAGGCCGGTTGTCGTTGATCACCTGCATGAAGCCTCCTGATCAATTAATGATTTAGCGTGAGTTGCATGTTCGTCCTGTACCGGCTCAAACCCGCAGCGCAGATAAAAGCTTGCGCCCTCGTGGGTGTCGGTAGACAGGCGCACGACATGGAAGGATTGCGCAGCGCGTGCCAAAAGCTGGCCTACCAACGCTTTGCCCACCTGGCGTCCCCTTGATGCCTGTGCGACGTACACCCGGCGCAGCCTGCCAACCTCCGGACCGGCGTAAGGGTCATGGGACAAACCGCCAACGGCGATCAACTGCCCGTTGCTGAATACGCCCAAAAGACATTCGCCTGGCTGGTCGAATCGGTTGGCGCCGTTGTGCCACTCTGCAACGAGTCGCGTGAGAAACCTGAACCCTTCGGCGACGGCTTCTGCTTCCAATACCAGGATCTCTTCGGGCAACGCCGAGAGGGTGCGTATCGACAAACCGTCCTCTGATTCAGCCACTGCGATTCTCCAGATCCAGCCAAGCGGCCTTGGAGTCAACGCAGGAGTGCTCCTGCTTGCCAGGCAAGAGCGGCGTATCGAGTGTAGCGATTGCTATCGAGACCCAGTCTGGGTAAACACCATTGATATCGGACCAGAACATCGACGAGCCGCAGCGTGAGCAAAACTCACGAAACACACCCTCGGAAGATTCATAAGCCTTGAGCGTTTGCAGCGAAGACTCGATGTGCACCGACGATTTCGGAGCACTCGCGTATGTCGCGAAGGCGGAGCCATGACTCTTTTGGCATTTTTTGCAGTGGCAATGCGTCACAGCTTTCAGCGGTGTCGATACTCGGTAGCTGACCGCGCCGCACAGGCAGCTACCCTGGTGAAGTCCTTCCATGTTGATTCAATCCCAAGCTCAATGGAGTGACTATACCGCTCTCCCATGAGCCTTGAGCAAGTCCGGTTTTCGGTATCACGTATTGGTCTTCAACTTGGTCCACAACCGAGTGGCCAGCCGCGCAATCGCTGGCGGCAGGTCCTCCACGATAAACAGCTTGTCCATCACGCTTTTCGGCGGGTAGATCGCCAGGTCTTGCTTCACCTCAGGGGTCACCAGCTCATCCGCCGCGCTGTTGGGGTTGGCGTAGTGGATGCTGTTGCTAATGTTGGCAATCACCTTGGGCTCCAGCAGGTAATTCATATAGGCATAGCCGTTTTTCTCGTGCGGTGCACCCTTGGGCATCACCACCATGTCCAGCCACAATGTCGAGCCCTCGTCCGGGATCGAGTAGGCGATGCTGATACCGTTTTTCGCTTCCCTGGCGCTGGCGGCTGCCTGTACCACGTCGCCGTTAAAGCCGATCACTGCGCAGATATTGCCGTTCGCCAGGTCGCTGATGTACTTGGAGGCATGGAAGTACTGGATGTAGGGGCGGATTTTCAACAGCGCCTGCTCGGCCTTTTTGTAGTCGGCCGGTTCGTGGCTGTGGTGCGGCAGGCCCAGGTAGTTGAGGGTGATCGGCAGGATCTGCGTGGGGTTGTCGATAATCGCCACGCCGCAGGCGCTGAGTTTCTTGATGTTGTTTTCATCAAAGAACAGGCTCCAGGAATGGGTGACGTCGGTGGTGCCGAAGATCGCCTTGATCTTCTCGACGTTGTAGCCAATCCCCGCCGTGCCCCACATATACGGGAAGCCGTACTGGTTGCCCGGGTCGTTGGTCTCCAGCTTTTTCATCAGCAACGGGTCGAGGTTTTTCCAGTTGGGCAGTTGGCTTCGGTCGAGCTTCTGGATCGCCCCGGCCTTGATCAGCCGCGAGAGGAAGTGGTTGGACGGGCTCACCACGTCATAACCGGTATTGCCGGTCATCAGCTTGGATTCCAGCACTTCATTGCTGTCGTGAATGTCGTAGGTCGCCTTGATCCCGGTCGCTTTGGTAAAACTGGTCAAGGTGTCATCGGCGATGTAGCCGTTCCAGTTGGAAATGTTCACTTCTTCGGCGGCGTACACAGCCGCCGGGAGCGCGCTGAGGATGACCGCCAGGGACAGACTGTTGATGTGCATGTGAATCACCTTTATCGAGGTTTCTTGTTCTAGATTTCTGTCCGTGCTCGAACCGTTTCCACGCCCATACGCAGCATGGCACCGATGTCGAACAACGGCCGGGGTGGCAGCCAGCCGGGCTGTGCCCTGTGCATCACAGAGTGCAGGAGCGAGGAAGTCTGGCCCGACGCCCACTCGGCCAGCAGTCGACCCCACAGCGTGCCGCGGGCCACGCCTGAACCGTTGCAGCCCGCGACGGCATACAGGTTGCTTTCGACCCGCGCGAAATACGGTTGACCGCTGCGGGAGGCGCTCAAGTGGCCGGTCCAGGTGTAGTGGATGTCTTGTTCGGTCAGCCACGGGAAGCGTCGCTGCAGGCCCTTTACATGGTGTTGGCGCCGGTGCAACAGGTCGCCTTTGGACAAGTCCCGGGTGCGGTACTCCGCTGTGTTGCGGATCATCACCCGATGGTCCGGTGTCAGGCGCACCGTGGCACCCAGTGGCCGCGTGGACAGCACGCCCCACGGTTCCACTGCGCCGATCCGGCGGTATTCCTCATCGTTGAGAGGGCGGGTGAGGCTGGCGCTGAGTTCCATCGGGAACGTCGCACTGGCCTCAAGGCCCACCCGTGGAATAAAGGCGTTGAGGCACACCAGCACCTGGCCGGCTTCAATGCAGGCGTCCAGGCCGTTGGCGCGAATGCCGCCATTGGCCATGCGCTCAAGGCCGGTGATGTCGGTGTTCTCATAAAGCGTCACGTTGTCCGGCAGCGCTTCGAGCAAACCCTTCACATACTTCGCCGGTTGCAGCAAGGCGTTGCCGTGGCCGCACCAGATGGCGGCCTGGTAATGCTCGGTGCCGAGTGTCTGCGCGAGTGCGGCACCTTGCAGGAACTGCGCTGAAGCACCCGCGGCACGCAAGGTCGCCAACTTGGCATCCACATGCGCAAGCTTGTCGCGATCGTGCACGGCGAAGTAGTAGCCGCTGTCCCGAAAGTCGCAGTCGATGGCATGGCGGGCGATGCGCTCGCGCACTTCATCGCTGGCTGCGCGGGAGATCGCGGTGTCCACCTCAAAGTCAGCGAAGCCTGCGTTGCCCATCAGTTCACTTGCAGCGGGATGCTCATGGGCCACCACAAAACCGGAATTACGCGCTGAGGCACCTTGGGCGGCGCGCTGGCGGTCGACGATCACGATGCGCGCCTCGGGGTGCATCTCGGCCAGGTTGTGCGCCGCACACAAACCGGTGATGCCGGCGCCGATCACCAGCCAGTCGGCTTTTTGTAGGCCGGTGAGTCGGTCCCGGGCGGGGAGGCTTTCAGTCTGGGCAATCCAGCCACATGTGTTTTCCATGAAGATCCTCGGCTGTATGCGTTGCTGGCATAAATAAGTTCGGGCTGCAGCTGGAATCTATAGGGCCTGCGGTGATAAAACCAACGTTATAAAATCATCCAGCCATTCGGAAAACGCATGGATAACATCCGTCACGTGCCTTCGCTGCAGGGCCTTCAGGCGTTGGTTGAAGTCAGCGACTGCGCGAGCTTCACCGTGGCTGCGCAGAAGCTGTGCCTGACCCAAAGCGCGGTGAGCCGCAAAATCCAGCAACTGGAAAGCCATTTCGGCGTGCCGATGTTCACCCGGACCAGCCGCAGCCTGCGCCTGACCTCCGAAGGTGAGCAGGTGCTGGCCAGTGCCCGGAGCATCCTGGCGCAACTGAAGGGGCTGGAGGATCGGCTCTCGCCTCGTAAACGTCCGTTTCGCATCCGCCTGCATGTGTCGCTGGCGGTGCGCTGGCTGCTGCCCAAGCTCAGCGATTTCTATCGCAACCATCCCGATATTTCCCTGGCAATCGAGACCGTCGCCACCGAGGTGGTCGAGCCGGCGAGTGACAGCGATGCCTACATCCTTTACCTGCCCAAGCCCGACAACGATCCTGCGCGGCTGACCTTGTTCCACGAATCATTGGTGCCGGTCTGCGCGCCGGGTTTGGGGCCACTGGCTTCCGTGGAACAGCTCGAACACTTTGCGCTGCTGCATCGTTCAGCCGACAAGCAGGACTGGATGACCTGGCTGGCGGCCAATGGCGCGCGGTCGCTGGAAGACTACCGGCATATCCCGTTCAACCTTGACGAATTGGCGCTGGATGCCGCCGCGCGCGGGCTTGGGGTGGCGATGACGGATCTGACGCTGGCGGCCGAGTCGATCGAACGGGGTGTGTTGGTGGTGCCGTTTGGTCAGCCGCTGGTGACCGGCGGGGTGTATGCATTGTGCTTGCAGTCATCGGCGGCGTCACACCCGGGCTGCGTGCTGATCATGCAGTGGTTTGGTCAGCAGGCGCGGCATGCTAACGTCACGTCTTGACTCTCTATCGCCAGCCCATCCATGAAAATGCCCGATATCGACGCCATCCAGGCGTTCGTCCTGGTCGCCGAACTCAAGAGCTTTACCCGCGCTGCCGATGCCATCGGCGGCACCCAGGCGGCTATCAGCCTGAAGATAAAACGCCTCGAAGAAAGCCTTGGCCGCAAGCTGCTGGAACGCACGCCGCGACGGGTCACGCTGTCGGCCCATGGCCAGATGTTTTTGGCCAGTGCCCGCCGCTTGCTGGACAACTACCAGGAAGCGATGAACTGTTTTGGCCCGCAGAAACGCACCTTGCGCGTGGGCGTCAGCCACCACATTGTCGGCGCCGATCTCAGCCTGTGGCTGCGGCGTTTGGCGACCACCGACCCGGACGTGATCGTGGCGTTCAGCCTCGGCACCTCGCGGGATATGTTGATGAACTACGAGCAGGGCAAGCTGGATGTGGCGATGATCCTGCGGCACGACAACCGTCGCCAGGACGGCGAAGTGGTGGGCATCGAACGCTTTGGCTGGATGGCTTCCCACGACTTCGAATTGCGCCAGGGCGGGGCGTTGCCCCTGGCGATCCAGCCGGAACCCTGCGGCATGCGCAGCATGGTGATGGCGGCGCTGGCCGAGCAGAACCGTGCCTGGGAAGAGGCGTTCGTGGGCAGCGGGATCCTGGCGATCGGCGCTGCTGTGGTGGCGGGGATTGGCATCGGTGCGATGGTGGGGCGGATGGCGCCCGGTGGCTGCGTCGACGTGGAGCAGCGTTTCGACCTGCCGCCGCTGCCCAGTCGCGAAGTGGTGCTGTATACGGCGCAGCGGGACTCTCAGGCGCAAGCGTTGATCCGCACGTTGAGCGCCGATATTCCCGCCGATTGAACTAGAAAATCAGACGCCCGGCCCAGGCCATCAGCAGCGCCAGGCTGCCGATGCCGAGGAGTGTGAGCCCAAGGGCTACGAAGTGAACGAGGAGGGTGGTCAGTGGCTGCTGCTGTTCCATGTGGGGGCTTCCTTGGGGCTTGGGAAGCAAAAGTATGCTGAGCGGCCGGGCACCGAAACAGACGCCGCCAGCTATTTCAGTGATAAGCAAAACCAAGGCCCACCCACTCCCGCGCGCATGGGCGTGAGCGCCGCGCGATCACTCAAGCCTGGGCGGTGCATTTCATCATGAGTGGAACTTGTGATCATCTCAAATAAAATGAGTTTGTCTCACTATCACTCGATCCCGACAATGGCTCCCATACAAACACATTGGAGCTTTACGTCATGGCTGTTGCCCATTCCCTTGGATTCCCGCGCATTGGTCGCGATCGTGAACTGAAAAAAGCGCAGGAAGCGTTTTGGAAGGGCGAGCTCGACGAAGCCGGCTTGCGCGCCGTAGGTCGTGAACTGCGCAAGACGCACTGGGACCTGCAAAAGAAGGCCGGCATCGAACTGTTGCCCGCCGGCGACTTCGCCTGGTACGACCAGGTACTGACTCACTCGCTGATGTTCGGTGTGATCCCCGAGCGTTTCCGCCCGGCCGACGGCAAAGCCACCCTGCACACCCTGTTCGGCATGGCCCGTGGCGTCAGTGACAACTGCTGCGGCGGTGCCCACGCCCAGGAAATGACCAAGTGGTTCGACACCAACTATCACTACCTGGTCCCTGAATTCAGCGCCGACCAGCAATTCCAGCTGGGTTGGGAGCAACTGTTCGAAGAGGTCAAGGAAGCCCGCGACCTCGGCCACACCGTCAAGCCGGTGGTCATCGGCCCGCTGACCTACCTGTGGCTGGGCAAGGCCAAGGGTGGTGATTTCGACAAACTCGACCTGCTGGACCGCCTTCTGCCGCTGTACGGGCAGATCTTCCAGCGCCTGGCGGACCTGGGCGTGGAGTGGGTGCAGATCGACGAGCCGATCCTGGTGCTGGACCTGCCGCAGGATTGGAAAAACGCCTTCGAGCGTGCCTATAACCTGATCCAGCGCGACCCGCTGAAGAAGCTGGTGGCCACCTATTTTGGCGGCCTGGAAGAGAACCTCGGCCTGGCAGCCAACCTGCCGGTGGACGGCCTGCACATCGACCTGGTGCGTGCACCGGATCAGTACCCGACCATCCTCGATCGCCTGCCGGCTTATAAGGTGCTGTCCCTGGGCGTGGTCAACGGCCGTAACGTTTGGCGCTGCGACCTGGAAAAAGCCCTGGCCACCTTGCAGCATGCTCATGAGCGCCTGGGGGATCGCCTGTGGGTGGCGCCATCCTGCTCGTTGCTGCACAGCCCGGTAGACCTGTGCCGTGAAGACAAGCTGGATGCCGAGCTGAAAAGCTGGCTGGCGTTTGCCGTGCAGAAGTGCGAAGAAGTGGCGGTGCTGGCCCAGGCCGTGAACCAGCCTGAAGCGCCGAACGTGATCGCTGCCCTGGCCGAAAGCCGTGCCGTGCAGGCGGCCCGTGCCGCTTCGCCGCGTATCCACAAGCCGGCGGTGCAAGCCCGTGTGGCGGCGATCACCGCCAAGGACAGCCAGCGTGACTCGCTGTTTGCCCAACGTATCGAGAAACAGCGTGCCGGCCTGAACCTGCCGCTGTTTCCGACCACCACCATCGGTTCGTTCCCGCAAACTGCTTCGATCCGCCTGGCTCGCCAGTCCTACAAGGCCGGCAAGTTGAGCGAAGCCGAATACGTCGAAGCCATGCACAGCGAGATCCGCCACGCTGTCGAAGTGCAGGAAAACCTTGGCCTGGACGTATTGGTGCACGGTGAGGCCGAACGTAACGACATGGTCGAATATTTCGCCGAACAGTTGGACGGTTATGTATTTACCCGCTTCGGCTGGGTGCAGAGCTACGGTTCCCGTTGTGTGAAACCGGCGGTGATTTTCGGTGACCTGAGTCGTCCGAAAGCCATGACCGTGGAGTGGATTCGCTACGCCCAGGGCCTTACCAACAAGGTGATGAAGGGCATGCTGACCGGCCCGGTGACCATGCTGATGTGGTCGTTCCCCCGTGAAGACGTGAGCCGCGAAGAACAGGCGCGGCAACTCGCCCTGGCGATTCGTGACGAAGTGGTGGACCTGGAAGCCGCCGGGATCAAGATCGTGCAGATCGACGAAGCCGCGTTCCGCGAAGGCTTGCCGTTGCGCCGGGCGCAGTGGAAGGAATACCTGGACTGGGCCACCGAAGTCTTCCGCCTGTGCGCCTCCGGTGTGCGCGACGAAACCCAGATCCACACCCACATGTGCTACAGCGAATTCAACGATGTGATCGAGTCTATCGCGGCCATGGATGCCGACGTGATCACCATCGAAACCTCGCGCTCGGACATGGAGCTGCTGGACGCGTTCGAAGCCTTCGCCTACCCGAACGACATTGGCCCAGGTGTGTATGACATCCACTCGCCACGGGTGCCGGATGCCTCGGAAATGGCCAACCTGCTGCGCAAGGCAGCCAAACGCATCCCGGCCGAACGCCTGTGGGTCAACCCGGATTGCGGCCTGAAAACCCGTGGCTGGCCGGAGACTGAAGCGGCGCTGATTCACATGGTGACAGCGGCGCGTCAACTGCGGGCCGAACTGGCCTGATCCAACACCCGGAATCACACGCCGGGTGAAGTTCAAAAATGTGGGAGCGGGCTTGCTCGCGAATACGGAGTATCAGCCGCTGGAGATGTCGACTGACCCACCGCATTCGCGAGCAAGCCCGCTCCCACATTGGGTCACCGGCGTTATCAAAATCATGAAATTGCCAGCATTACCCCGCGCAGACTAGAATGCGATCAATTCTTAATTACGCCTGGGCCCCACCGCCCGGCGCGCCCCGGTGATCGGCATGTCGTCTCCCCTCAATCTGCATATCCAGGACCTGTACTGCGAACACCATGGATGGTTGCACCGTTGGCTGGACCGCAAGCTGGGCAACGCCAGCGATGCCGCCGACCTGGCCCATGACACGTTCATGCGCCTGCTCACCCGGCAAACCAGCACCCACCTGGGCGCCGAACCACGGGCGTTGCTCACGCATATCGCCAAGGGCCTGATGATCGACAGCTGGCGCCGCCAGGAAGTGGAACGCGCCTACCTGGAAACCATCGCCCACCTGCCCGAACAGCATGTACCTTCGCCGGAAACCCGCTGGCTGATCCTCGAAGCGCTGTACCGCATTGAGGCGATGCTGCGGGATCTGCCGGAAAAAACCCGCCAGGCCTTCCTGATGGGCGGCACCGCGTTCAACGTCGAAGGCAGCGCCCTGGACCGCGACAGCCTGTTGCTGGAAGCCGGGCTGGATGTAGGCCTGTCGGCACGCCATACCCTCGGCGTGGGCTACAGCGGCGAAATAGGCAGTAACAGCCGCAATCACGGGCTGATCGGGCAATGGCAGATGAGTTTTTAATCGCGGCCCACTAGAGACATCTCTGGCAGGCAAAGGGTGGATGGCCTGACATTTATCCGCCCTTTACCCCGCTAGATTTCCCGACCTCATACATCAAGAGGTCGGACCTGCATGCCACTCCTTCAGAAACAACTCGCACTCGCCATCACCTTCGCGCTGGGTGCCACCAACGCTCAATTCGTCCAGGCGCGAGGGGACATCGATCCAGACAGCGAGTGGTTCATCCCGGCGCCAGAGGTCGGCCAGCAAGGCCACCAGCGCCCCAAGCCACCCAAGCCCACTCCCGACTTTTACTTCAACGACCACGCCACCACCCGTAACGGCCAGCAGGTTGCCCGCGTACTGGACTCTGCCGTGGATACCCTCATCAAGTCGGGCGAACTCAATGAGTGGCAAGAGTACGAACTGGACAATATCGCCCGGGAGCTTGGCAGGCTGGCGCCGGGCCGTGTGGGTGCAGTTCTGGAGCAACTGGCAGGCAGCCAGAACGCCAACCTTGGCGCCGCCACTCAAGACAGCATGAAACAGCTCAACAGCAGCCTGCTTTCAGTCATGCGCCGGACAGGCGACGAACGCAACCTTACGGATGCCGAAGGCAATGGCCACGTATGGTTCCAGGCCCTGGGCAACGCTGGCAAGCTTGAAGGACAGCACGGTAGCGTGGGCCTGCAGCAACACACCCAAGGCCTGATGCTGGGCGGCGACTGGGCAGTGGACGATGCCTGGCGGGTGGGTGTGATGGGCGCCAAGTCCGCCAGCGACCTGAACGCCAAACGCTTCAAGGGCGAATTGGACAGCTGGCACCTCGGCGGTTACGCCGTGCGTCAGGACGGCCCCCTTGCATTGCGCCTGGGGGCGATCTACAGCAGCCATGCCGGCCAAACCCAACGCACCGTAGACTTTGATTTCGTTGAGCGCCGCGAGCAGTCCAAAGGCAAATACAACGCCCAAAGCCAGAACGCTTTCGCCGAGCTGGGCTATCAACTGGACAAGGGCAGTTTCAGCATCGAACCCTATGCGGGGATCGGCTACCAGCGCTATCACCGCGACCGCTACAAGGAAAAAGGCGGCTTTACAGCGCTGAATGTCGGCGCCCAGACCCAGGAAAACCTCAGCAGCACCTTCGGCTTGCGCCTGGCCAGTGCCTTTACGCTGGACAACCAGATGGCCCTCAAGCCGCACCTGAGCACAGGCTGGAAGCACCTCTACGGTGACGTGAGCAGCACCGTGCGCCAGTCCTCCGCGTGGGTAAAACGGCCGGGCTTCAACAGTGACTTCACCATCGAAGGCACCTCCCTGGACCGCGACAGCCTGGCGCTGCACACCGGGGTGGACCTGGCGCTGTCGACCCGGCACACCGTGGGCCTGGCCTATACCGCCGAGGTCGGCACCCACAGCCGTAACCAGGGTTTGCTGGGCCAGTGGACCCTGGCGTTCTGATTATTGCGGGCAAAAAAAAGGGGGCACATGCCCCCCCGAGGTTTAAGCGGTAGTTTCGAAGGCTGTTGATCAGCCTTCGATTTCAATCAGGATTTCACCCGGGTTGACCCGGTCGCCCTTGGCCACGTGTACGGCGGTGACCTTGCCGGCGATCGACGCCTGTACTTCGGTCTCCATCTTCATCGCTTCAGTGATCAACACAGCCTGGCCGGCCTTCACCACGTCGCCTTCCTTGACCAGCACGTCGACGATGTTGCCCGGCATCGCCGTGCTGACATGGCCTGGCGCGGTGGCGTGCTTGCGCTTGCTGCCGCCGCTGCTGACAAACTCGTTGAGCGGCTCGAACACCACTTCTTCCGGCATGCCGTCGATGGACAGGTAGAAGTGGCGCTTGCCTTCGGCCTTGACGCCCACCCCGGTGATGTCCACGCGATAGCTTTCGCCGTGCACGTCGATCACGAACTCGGTCGGCACACCTTCACCACCGGCACGGGCCACGCCGCCGGCTTCAGGAATCGGCAACAGCACTTCAGGGCTCAAGGTGCCAGCGTCGCGCTCTTCAAGGAATTTGCGCCCGATGTCCGGGAACATCGCGTAGGTCAGTACGTCTTCTTCGGACTTGGCCAACGCGCCGATTTCGCCGCGCAACTTGGTCATTTCCGGCTTCAGCAGGTCTGCCGGACGGACATCGATCACCTCTTCGCTGCCGATGGCCTGGCGCCGCAGTTTTTCATTCACGGTGCCCGGCGCCTTGCCGTAGCCGCCTTGCAGGTACAGCTTCACTTCGTTGGTGATGGTCTTGTAGCGCTCGCCGGCCAGCACGTTGAAGAACGCCTGGGTACCGACGATCTGCGAAGTCGGGGTGACCAGCGGCGGGAAGCCAAGGTCTTCACGAACCCGCGGGATTTCGGCCAGCACTTCGCTCATGCGGTTCAGCGCGCCCTGCTCTTTCAGCTGGTTGGCCAGGTTGGAAATCATCCCGCCCGGTACCTGGTTGACTTGCACGCGGGTGTCGACAGCGGTGAATTCGCTTTCGAACTGGTGGTACTTCTTGCGCACAGCGTAGAAGTACAAACCGATTTCCTGCAGCAGTTCCAGGCTGAGGCCGGTGTCGAATTCGCTGCCTTTGAGGGCCGCGACCATCGACTCGGTACCCGGGTGGCTGGTGCCCCAGGCGAAGCTGGAAATGGCGGTGTCGATATGGTCGGCACCGTTTTCGATGGCCTTGAGCTGGCACATCGAAGCCAGGCCCGCAGTGTCGTGGGAGTGGATGAAGATCGGCAGGCTCTGCTCGGCCTTCAGCGCCTTGACCAGCTCGCCGGTGGCGTATGGCGTCAGCAGGCCGGCCATGTCCTTGATCGCCACCGAGTCGCAACCCATGGCTTCCATTTGCTTGGCCTGGGCCACGAACGCCTCGATGGTGTGCACCGGGCTGGTGGTGTAGGCGATGGTGCCCTGGGCATGTTTGCCGGCGGCTTTTACCGCTTCGATGGCCACTCGCAGGTTACGCACGTCGTTCATCGCGTCGAAGATGCGGAACACGTCGATACCGTTGACAGCGGCCTTGGCGACGAAGGCTTTGACCACATCGTCGCTGTAGTGGCGGTAGCCCAACAGGTTCTGGCCACGCAGCAGCATTTGCAGGCGCGTGTTGGGCAACGCCGCGCGCAGTTTGCGCAGGCGCTCCCACGGGTCTTCTTTCAGGAAGCGTACGCAGGCGTCGAAGGTCGCGCCGCCCCAGACTTCCAGGGACCAGTAGCCGACTTTGTCGAGCTTGTCGCAGATCGGCAGCATGTCGTCGGTGCGCATGCGGGTCGCCAGCAACGATTGGTGGGCGTCGCGCAGGATGGTGTCGGTTACGAAGATCTTCTTGCTCATTCTTATATTCCTCACAGGCCTGCGTGGGCGGCGATGGCGGCGGCGATGGCCAGGGCCAGCTCTTCGGGTTTGCGCTTGATCGAGTAGTTGGTCAGCTCAGGGTGGCTTTCCACAAAACTGGTGTTGAACTGGCCGCTGCGGAATTCCGGGTTGCGCAGGATTTCCTGGTAATAGGCGGCGGTGGTCTTCACGCCTTGCAGGCGCATGTCGTCCAGGGCGCGCAGGCCGCGGTCCATGGCTTCTTCCCAGGTCAACGCCCACACCACCAGCTTCAGGCACATCGAGTCGTAGAACGGTGGGATGGTGTAGCCGGTGTAGATCGCCGTGTCGGTACGCACGCCGGGACCGCCGGGTGCGTAGTAACGGGTGATCTTGCCGAAGCTGGGCAGGAAGTTGTTCTTCGGGTCTTCGGCGTTGATGCGGAACTGCAACGCAAAACCCCGGTGCTGAATGTCTTCCTGCTTGACCGACAGCGGCAGGCCCGACGCAATGCGGATCTGCTCACGCACAATGTCGATGCCGGTGATTTCTTCGGTAATGGTGTGTTCCACCTGCACCCGGGTGTTCATCTCCATGAAGTACACCTCGCCCTCGGCGAGCAGGAACTCCACGGTGCCGGCGTTCTCGTAGCCCACGGCCTTGGCCGCGCGCACCGACAGGTCGCCGATGTAGGCGCGCTGTTCAGGGGTCAGCTGGGGGCTAGGGGCGATCTCGATCAGCTTCTGGTTACGGCGCTGGATCGAGCAATCGCGCTCGAACAGGTGCACCACATTGCCGAAGCTGTCACCGAGGATCTGCGCCTCGATGTGCTTGGGATTGACGATGCATTTTTCCAGGAACACTTCCGCCGAACCGAAGGCCTTGGTGGCTTCGGAAATTACCCGGGGGAAGGCTTGTTCGAGTTCTTCACGGCTGTTGCAGCGACGGATACCGCGACCGCCACCACCGGAGGTGGCCTTGAGCATCACCGGGTAACCAATGCGGTCGCCTTCGGTGAGGGCTTCAGCGATGTCGGCAACGTTGCCTTCGGTGCCCGGGGTCACCGGTACGCCGGCCTTGATCATGCTGCGGCGGGCTTCGGTCTTGTCGCCCATGCGGCGAATCACTTCTGCGGACGGGCCGATGAACTTGATCCCACGTTCGGCGCAAATGTCTGCCAGCTCGGCGTTTTCCGAGAGGAAGCCGTAGCCGGGGTGCAGCGCGTCGCAACCGGTTTCCACCGCCAGGTTCACCAGCTTGCGCGGGTTCAGGTAACCGGCCAATGGCTCGGCACCGATGCTGTGGGCTTCATCTGCACGCTTTACATGCAGGGCATGGCGATCGGCATCGGAATAGACCGCGACCGAACGAATGCCCATCTCGGCGCAGGCACGCACGATACGTACGGCAATCTCACCACGGTTGGCGATCAGGATCTTTTTTATCACTTGGAAATTCCCTTGAGCCGATTGCTACCTACTTCGACCCTGGAAGCGGGTCGGCGCGTGACCAAATGTTTCATGGCAGTCGCGTGACACACACTATGCCCCTGCAGGGATTAACAAAAATCAATAATTATTGGGTTGTGTATAAGCAAAGACTTATAGTCGTCGCATCAAGGGTCGGCAGGAGTGTTTGAACAATGCGTAAGTCATTGATGCGTATGACATTGCGTCAATTGCAGATTTTCAATGAAGTCTGTGATTTGCGTTCCTACAGCCGCGCAGCCGAGGAAATGTCCCTCACGCAACCGGCCGTTAGCCTACAAATCAAGCAGCTGGAGGAGCTGCTGGGCCAGCCATTGTTCGATTACGTCGGCAAAAAGCTCTATATGACTGAAGCTGCTGAAGCCTTGCAACGGGCCAGCCGGGACATTTTCGGCCGCCTGGAAAACCTCGATATGCAGCTCTCCGACATGCAGGGCTCGTTGCAGGGCCAGCTGAAACTGGCGGTGGAATCCAGCGCCAAGTACTTCGTGCCGCACCTGTTTGCCGCCTTCAAGCGCCAGCATCCGGAGGTCAACCTGCACCTGACGGTGGTCAACCGCGCCCAGGTGATTCGCCGGCTTTCAGACAACCGCGACGACCTGGTGATCATGTCGATGGTGCCCCAGGACATGGGCCTGGAATTCCTGCCGTTCCTGAACAACCCGATTGTCGCGGTGGCACCCCACGATCATCCGCTGAGCCATCAAGGGCCGTTGCGCCTGCAGGACCTTGAGCCTTACACGCTGCTGTTGCGCGAGCCGGGGTCCGGCACGCGGATGGCGTGCGAGGAGTATTTCAAGGAGAAGCGCGTGCACTTCACCCAGACGGTGGAAGTGTCTTCGGCCGAGGCGCAGCGCGAGTGCGTGACCGCCGGGTTGGGCGTGGCGCTGCTGACGCGCCACGCGGTCAACCTGGAACTGGCCACCGGCGGGCTCAGGGAGCTGCCGGTGGAAGAACTG
>NZ_JACARK010000193.1:0-1612 GCF_013386655.1 Pseudomonas sp. K5002
CCTGCGGGCCAACCGGCGTGGTCACGCGGAACACATGGCCCGCCGGTACTTTCCAGGCGCGGCCGGTGCGGATCGGCACTTCGAATTGCTCGATCAGGGTGCGCCCGTCCCGGGACTCGCGCACGCGGTCATAGAAGGCTTTGTCGACCTGCAAGGCAGCGCCTTTGCTGACTTGGTAGGCCGCTGGGTAGTCCTTGTACATGGTGGGTCCTCGCTTCAGGGTTTTGGAATGCTGCTCAGGATGTCCAGCAGCAGCGATTCGGAGTCATTGAGGTAGCTGGCCAGGGCTTCGCCGGCGGCTTGCTTGTGGCCGTCAACCAGCAAGTCGTGAATCTGCCGGTCGCGCTCCAGCCAGGGCTTCTGGAAGGTTTCCTCGCTGGGCGCGTTGGAAAACACCAGGCGCATCTGGGCTGCAATATGGGTAAAAAACTCGTCCAGCAACGGGCTGCGCATCAGCCCGACAATATGTTGGTGAAAGCGCAGGCTGTGGGTGCCGAAGGCTTGCCAGTTCTCGCGGTCCTGGGCCAGCTGCGCGGCCTCGATGGACTCCAGCATCAGGTCGGACTGGTATTCGCGCAGCGGCTTGCTGGCGGCGATGGCCTGCAGTTCCAGGGTGCGTCGCACCTTGAAGATGTCACGCACTTCCTCCACCCCCAGGCGGCGCACGATCACGCCTTTGTTGCGCACGTAGCTGGTCAGGCCTTCGCGGCCCAGGTGGTGCAAGGCTTCACGCACCGTGTTGCGCGAGGCGTTGTAGGCGTTCACCAGTTCGCTTTCCACCAGCGGCATGCCGGGCAGCAGGCGGCCGCCGATGATGTCTTCGCGCAGTTCGATGGCAACCTGGTCGGCCAGCGACAGGCTGGGTTCCTTGGCTTGGCTCACGTCGGGGCTCCTTGGGCTCACGCCAGTTGGACGTCTTTGAGGAACTTGGTCATGCGTTCGCTGCGTTGCTCGAGCATGTCACGCGGTGCGGCGTCCTGGATAATCTCGCCGCCTTCCATGAACACCACACGATCGGAAAGCTTGAACGCGAAGTTCATTTCATGGGTGACGATGACCATGGTCATGCCCTCGCGAGCCAATTCCTCGATTACCGCCAGTACGTCGCCCACCAGTTCCGGGTCGAGGGCCGAGGTGGGTTCATCGAACAGCATCACCGAGGGCCGCATCGCCAGGGCGCGGGCAATCGCCACCCGTTGCTGTTGCCCGCCGGATAGCTGGTGCGGGTATTTGCCGGCGTGCTCCAGCATGCCGACCTTGCGCAACAGGGCCAGGCTCAACAGGCGCAGTTCTTCGCCGCTACCATGGGCATGGTAGACCGGCGCGAGCATCACGTTCTCAAGGGCGGTTTTATGCGGGAACAGGTTGAACCCCTGGAACACCATGCCGACATGCACGATGCCGCGCATATGCACCTTGTGCCCCAGCGCGCCTTGCGGCTCCTGGCTGCCACGCAGGAACGGCTGGCCTTGCAGGGTGATTTCGCCACGGTCGAGGCTTTCGAGGCCGTTCATGGTACGAATCAGCGTGGTCTTGCCAGAGCCTGACGGGCCGATGATCGACACCACCTCGCCCCAGCGCACATTCAGTTCGACGCCCTTGAGCACTTCCA
>NZ_JACARK010000194.1:0-6217 GCF_013386655.1 Pseudomonas sp. K5002
AAGAATACCTGGGCGGTCATTTCCGCCATCAAGGCGTTATCGGTGTTGTCGACGTCCAGCAGCACCGTGTAAAGCACCACTCGCCCGGTGCCGCTTTTGCTGGCGCTGCTCGGGCTGCCACCGCCCTGGCTGGTTTCGTTGAGCGGCTTGGGCGGGATCGGCAAAATCTGCCGCACGGTGCTGGTCCAGCGTCGGCTGCCGCCGCTCAGGGTGGTGAAGTAGGCCGTCATGCCGGGTTTGACATGGCCGATGTCGGCTTCCGAGACTTCGGCCCATACGGTCATCGGCGAAAGCTTGGCGATCCGCAGGATCAGCGGGGTTTGCTGCTGGGCGTTGAGTGTCTGGCCTTCCCGGGCGTCCACCGCGACCACGGTGCCGCTCATTGGCGCATAAATGCGCGTGTAGCCCAACTCTGCCTCGTCACTGCGCAGGCTGGCCTTGGCCTGGCGAATCTGCGCCAGGAACATGTCGACCCGCGCCTGGGTGGCGCTCAGTTCGGCCCTGGCAGTTTGCACGTCTTCTTCCCGGGTGGCGTTACCGGCTTCCAGGCGTTGCTGGCGCTGGTACTTCTGGCGGGCCAGTTCGTGCTGGGCCCGTTGCTCCTGCAACTGGGCCTGCAGGTTCTCGATGGCATAGCGGCTGGCGTCGAGCTTGGCTTTTTGCGTGGAGGGGTCGATCTCTACCAGCAATTGGCCTTCCTTGACCTGGGCACCGGCCTCGACATGAATCTTCTGGATCTGTCCGGACGCCTGGGCGCCCACGTCGACGTAGCGCCGGGGTTGCAGGGTGCCCAGGGCGGTGACGCTGCTTTCGATATCGCCCCGGGTCACGGTGACGGTCGCCAGCTTGTCCCGGCCCGGCGGCAGGACCTGCCAGGCAGCTAAAGCGATGACGGGGATCAGGCACGCGACCACAAGCAGGGCGCGTCGGGCAGGTCGAGGACGTTTCATGCAGAGTTCCAGCCAGGAAAGATCGGCCCGCAGGAGCGGGAAGCTGACAGGTAGACGAGGAAATTGTCCGGGGATTTAGGCCGTTACATATGCCGTTACAGGTGTGTCAGGCAAAATAATTGGCCGGCGTTGCAAGTCTTGTTTAAAACTAGATGAGAATTACTATAAATTACACGCACCTCAAACTGCCATCATCGAATCGGCCGTTATCTTCGTACTCAAAGGACCTAATGCCGCCTACAGGCGGTCGGGAGTCATGTTGGAAAACTACTATCGCGAGCTGGTGTGTTTCCTCAACGCCAAGCTGGGCAACCGTCAGGTGGCCGAAGATGTGGTGCATGACGCTTATGTGCGGGTGCTGGGGCGTGCCAGTGAGGTCCCGATCGAGCAGCCCCGGGCGTTTCTCTATCGCACGGCGCTGAACCTGGTGATTGACGGGCATCGGCGCAACGCCCTGCGCCAGGATGAACCCCTGGAAGTACTCGACAGCGAGGAGCGTTTTTCGCTGTCTTCGCCCCATCACTGCCTGGACCACGGCCAGCGCCTGGAAATGCTTGAGCGCGCGCTGGCCGAGTTGCCGCCGCTCTGCCGTGACAGCTTCCTGCTGCGCAAGCTCGACGGCCTGTCCCACCTGCAAATCGCCGAGCGCCTGGGTATTTCCCGCGCGCTGGTGGAAAAACACATCGTCAATGCCATGAAGCATTGCCGGGCGCGCATGCGTGAGTGGGATGCGCACTGATTCCAGCGTTAGCTAAATTTTATTTCATTGTCCTCGTCTCCTATCAACACACGACCTGTTGCTGTGCCTTCAGGTCTCTGAGGCTTTCCCGCCCCACTGCCACGGGGCTTATCCAGAGGACACTGGAATGACACAGGCAATTGCATCGCCCGCCGTTCACGACCTGATCGGTATCGGGTTCGGCCCTTCGAACCTGGCGCTGGCCATCGCCCTGCAGGAACGCGAGAAAGCCCAGGGCAAACTGGACGTGCTGTTCCTCGACAAACAGGCCGACTACCGCTGGCACGGCAACACCCTGGTCACCCAGAGTGAATTGCAGATTTCCTTCCTCAAGGACCTGGTGACCCTGCGCAATCCCACCAGCCCTTATTCCTTCGTCAATTACTTGAAATCCCACGGGCGCCTGGTGGATTTCATCAACCTGGGTACCTTCTATCCGTGCCGCATGGAGTACAACGACTACCTGCGCTGGGTTTCCGGGCAGTTCCAGGCGCAAAGCCGCTACGGCGAGGAAGTGCTGGCCATCGAGCCGATCCTGCATCAGCAGCAGGTAGAGGCGCTGCGGGTGATTTCCCGGGACGCCCAGGGTGAACAGCACGTGCGCACCACCCGCTCGGTGGTGGTCAGCGCCGGTGGTACGCCGCGTATTCCGGCGTCGTTCAAGGCGCTCAAGGATGACGGTCGGGTGTTCCATCACTCCCAGTACCTGGAACGCATGGCCCAGCAACCGTGTGTCGACGGCAAGCCGATGCGCATCGCGATCATCGGTGGTGGCCAGAGCGCAGCCGAGGCGTTTATCGACCTCAACGACAGCTTCCCGTCGGTGCAGGTCGACATGATCCTGCGCGGCTCGGCCCTCAAGCCTGCGGATGACAGCCCGTTCGTCAACGAAGTGTTCTCGCCGGAGTTCACCGACCTGGTGTTCCAGCAGAACGGCAGCGAGCGCGAGCGCCTGGTCAACGAGTACCACAACACCAACTATTCGGTGGTGGACCTGGACCTGATCGAGCGCATCTACGGGATCTTCTACCGCCAGAAAGTTTCCGGCATTGCCCGTCACGCGTTCCGTACCCTGACCACCGTGGAAAAAGCCACGGCCGGGCCGCTGGGTGTGGAGTTGGCGCTGCGCAACAACGCCACCGGCGAAACCAGCCTCAACCATTACGATGCCGTCGTACTGGCCACCGGTTACGAGCGCCAGATGCATCGTCAGTTGCTCGCACCGTTGGCCGACTATATGGGCGACTTTGAAGTCAGCCGCGACTACCGCATCGTCACCGACGAGCGCTGCAAGGCCGGCATCTACATGCAGGGCTTCAGCCAGGCCAGCCATGGCCTGAGCGATACCTTGCTGTCGATCCTGCCGATCCGTGCCGACGAGATTGCCGCGTCGCTGTACGAACACGACCGCAGCCGCGGCAAGAGCCGTTCGGTGCAGGACGTGTTGCTGGCCACCGCCAGCTGACAGGCTGCACTTGAACCGCGGGGGCGGCTGCTGATACTGTACAAAAAACCAGTATCGGTAGAAGCCCCATGCAGTTGATCGAAAAACTCAGCATCCTCGCCGACGCCGCCAAGTACGACGCGTCCTGCGCCAGCAGCGGTGCGCCCAAGCGCAGCTCGGAAGGCAAGGCGGGGCTGGGTTCCACCGATGGCATGGGCATCTGCCACAGCTACACGCCCGACGGTCGCTGCGTGTCGTTGCTCAAGGTGCTGCTGACCAACTTCTGCCTCTACGATTGCCAATACTGCGTCAACCGCCGCTCCAGCGACGTGCCCCGTGCACGCTTCAGCCCGGAGGAGGTGGTGACCCTGACCCTCGACTTTTACCGGCGCAACTGCGTCAGCGGGCTGTTTCTCAGCTCCGGCATCATCCGTTCGGCCGACTACACCATGGAGCAGCTGGTGCGGGTCGCCAAACTCCTGCGCGAAGAGCATGACTTTCGCGGCTACATCCACCTCAAGACCATTCCCGAAGCCGACCCGGCACTGATTGCCGAGGCGGGGCGGTATGCCGATCGCCTCAGCGTGAATATCGAGTTGCCAACGGACAAGAGCCTGCAAACCCTGGCGCCCGAGAAGCAGATCGTCTCGATCAAGCAGGCCATGCAAACCATCTATACCGGTGAGCAGACGGTGCTCAACGAACCCCGCGCGCCGCGTTTCGCGCCGGCCGGGCAGAGCACGCAGATGATCGTCGGCGCCGATGACACCGACGACAGCACCATCCTCCACAGCGCCGAGGCGTTGTACGGCAATTTCAAACTGCGCCGGGTGTATTACTCGGCGTTCAGCCCGATCCCCAACAGCCCGAAAAGCGTGCCCCTGGCCGCGCCGCCGCTGATGCGCGAGCACCGCTTGTACCAGGCGGATTTCCTGTTGCGCAGCTACGGGTTCAGCGCCAATGAACTGTTTGAAGGGCCGGGCGACCTGGCCCTGGATATCGACCCCAAGCTGGCCTGGGCGCTGGAGCACCGCGAGGTGTTCCCGCTGGACTTGAACCGGGCCGAGCCGACGCTTATTGCGCGCATTCCCGGAATTGGCCTGCGCACCACCCAGCGGCTGGTGGACCTGCGTCGCCAGCGCAAGATCCGCTTCGAAGACCTGGCGCGCATGCGGTGTGTGCTGACCAAGGCCAAGCCGTTTTTTATCACCAGCGACTACCACCCGCAGCAAGCGGAAAGCACCAGCGTGCTGCTGCGCGAACAACTGCGCGACCGCCCGCAGCCGCAGCAAATGGGGCTGTGGGGATGATCAGCCTGGAATGCGACAACCTGTTCAGCACCTGGCGCGAGCAGGCGCGCTGGTTGCTCAGCCATCAGATCGACCCCAGCCACGTGAGTTGGGGCGTGGCCGAGGTGGCGGACCTGTTTGCCACCGACGAGCAGTACCCGGCGGAGTGCGGGCCGTTCCAGGCGCGGATTCCCAAGGCGCTGCTGGAGCTGCTGGAGTCTGCCGCGTGTTATCACGGTGAACAGCGCTGGAGCCTGTTGTATGAGGTGCTGTGGCGCGTCAGCCATGGGGACCGCACGGCGATGATGTCGGGGGACAAGCTAGGCAGCGAATTGCAGAGGCGGATCAAGCAGGTGCAGCGCGAGGCCCATCACCTGCATGCGTTTGTGCGGTTTATCGCATTGCCGGCAGAGGCGGGGCCGCAGTTGCCGGAGTACGTGGCGTGGCATGAGCCGGCCCACGATATCTTGAAGGTGGCCAGCCAGCATTTTGTCGGGCGCATGGGGCGTCATCGCTGGATGATCGCCACGCCCCTGGATGGGGTTTATTACGACGGGGAGCAGTTGATTCACCAGCGGCAATGCCCGGTGGAATGGCAGGCGTTGGCGCAGAATGTCGAGGATCCCCACAGTGCGATGTGGTTGACGTACTACAGCCATATCTTTAACCCGGCGCGGTTGAATCCGAAGGTGATGGAAGGGCATTTGCCGAGCCGGTTCTGGAAGAATCTGCCGGAGGGCAAGTTGATTCCGGGGCTGATCAGCGAGGCGCGCACGGGCAAGCAGCGGGATGGGCAGGCGAAGATGATTGGGGCGCGTCCAGGCAAGCGAATTTCAAGCGGGCACGGTTAAATGTGGGAGCGGGCTTGCTCGCGAATGCGGTGTATCAGTCGCTGGATGTGCTGCTGACACACCGCATTCGCGAGCAAGCCCGCTCCCACATTTGATCTCTATTGCCTGTAGGGGCGGATTCAGGCCAGTTCGGTGGCGGTGTTTTTTACGACCGCCAGCTCGGGATGCGCCACCAATTTATCGATGTGCAATTCATCATTGTTCAGCCAGGTTTCCGTCAGCACGCGGTAGTGCTCCATGTCCCGGCAGCGCATGCGCAGGCTGTAGTCGAACGGCCCGCTGATTAACTGGCACTCGAACACTTGCGGGCAGGCTTTGACACATGCCTCGAACGCCTTCTGCGCCGAGCGCCCGCTCTGGTTGGAGAGGGCCACCAGCACCAGCAGTGACAGCCCCGGCGAAACCATCTGCACGTCGATGATCGCCCCATAACCCCGGATGACCCCGCGTCGTTCCAGCTTGCGTACCCGTTCCAGGCACGGCCTGGGCGTCAGGTGCACCAGCGACGAGAGTTTTTCGTAGGTGATGCGTCCCTGGTGCCGTAACACGTCGATGATGGCTTCATCGATGCGGTCCAGCACAGGTGAGGCGTTCGGTCCGGTGGCCTTGGTATCCATGGTGTGTGGTGTTCACTTCAATCGGTTGGAAAGAAATTGCTGCAAGCGTTCGCTGTTCGGCTGGTCGAGGATTTCGGCTCCGCCTTGTTCCTCGACACGGCCCTGGTGCAGGAACAGCACTTGGCTGGACACCTGGCGGGCAAAGCCCATTTCGTGGGTGACCATGAGCATGGTACGACCTTCCTCCGCCAACGTCTGTATGACTTTGAGCACTTCTCCTACAAGTTCAGGGTCGAGGGCCGAAGTGGGTTCGTCGAACAGAATGATCTCCGGTTCCATCGCCAGGGCCCGGGCGATGGCCACGCGCTGTTGCTGGCCGCCGGAGAG
>NZ_JACARK010000195.1:0-764 GCF_013386655.1 Pseudomonas sp. K5002
GGTTTACTACCAGCCAGTGCACGACCTGCAAGACAGCCGAATGATCGGCGTCGAAGCCCTGGTGCGCTGGCAGCACCCGGAGCGCGGGCTGGTGCCGCCGGGGGAATTCATCCCGATTGCCGAGCGCACCGGGCTGATTGCCGACATCGACGCCTGGGTCATGGACCAGGCCTGCCGCCAGATGTGCCAGTGGCTGGCAGACGGTGCACCGCTGACGTTTCTCGCGGTGAATGTGTCCAGCCGCCTGTTTGCCCGGCGGGAGCTGTATGAGCAAGTGGCCAAGGTGCTGCACGACACGGGGCTGGATCCGGCGCTTTTAGAGCTGGAAGTCACCGAAAGCGCGGTGATGGAGGACCCGGAAGTCGCCCTTGAGCAAATGCATCGCCTGCGTGAGCTCGGCTTACGCCTGGCTATCGACGACTTTGGCACCGGTTATTCATCGCTGCTGCGGCTCAAGCGCTTGCCGGTGCAGAAGCTCAAGATCGACCAGGGTTTTGTCGCCGGGTTGCCGTGGGATGAGGACGATGCGGCGATTGTGCGGGTAGTGATCGCGTTGGCGCAGAGCATGGGCATGCAGGTGCATGCCGAGGGCATCGAGCAGGTTGAGCAGGCGCGGTTTCTATTGGAACAGCGCTGTGACCTTGGCCAGGGGTACTGGTTTGGTCGGCCGATGCCGGCCAGTGAGCTGGATTGGGCGAGGGCGCCGACCATTCGTTAACCACCGCCTGTCCTGATTTCAAACAGGGCCAAAATGTGGGAGCGGG
>NZ_JACARK010000195.1:858-7644 GCF_013386655.1 Pseudomonas sp. K5002
CTCCCACATTTGGATCTCCACACGGCTTTATTTCACGGGTCGTCCCGCCAAACCCCTCGCAACCCCTCGTCCCATCAGAAAATTCTTTCTGGTTATATAAACATTCTTAAATAGTATTTTTAAGAATATCCGCGCTTATCTACTATCGCCCTCACGCCGCAAGCAGTGCCGCCACTGCGAGGCACTTCTCATTTCAGGAGCACGACCATGAGCGCATCTCTACGTAGCGTTGACGGCCAGGACGAAGCAGCCATTTTGCGCGAGATCCAGAGCGCCCTGCGCGATCTGCGGTTTGGCGCGGTGGAAATCACTGTGCACAACGCCCAGGTAGTACAAATCGAACGCAAAGAGAAATTCCGTTTGCAGAACCCGGGCAACAAACCGAGCTGAGCAACACCGGCGATTCGATTGCAAGACCCGCAACTATAAGAAAAAAGCCAACACCCAAGAATTTCAGGAGCCTTCTATGTCGTCGATTCGCCGTTATGCCCTGGCAGCACTGGCCAGTGCCGTGTTTGCCGGTTCCGCTGTTGCCAAGGATTACGAACTGCTCAACGTGTCTTACGACCCCACCCGCGAGCTCTACCAGGACTACAACGCTGAATTCACCAGCTTCTGGAAGCAGTCGCACCCGGGTGACAACGTCAAGATCCAGCAATCCCACGGTGGTTCGGGCAAGCAGGGCCGCGCGGTAATCGACGGCCTGCGCGCCGACGTCGTGACCCTGGCCCTGGCCGGCGACATCGACGAAATCGCAAAACTGGGCAAGACCCTGCCGGAAAACTGGCAAACCCGCCTGCCGGACGCCAGCACCCCGTACACCTCGACCATCGTGTTCCTGGTACGCAAGGGCAACCCTAAAGGCATCAAGGATTGGGGCGACCTGATCAAGAAAGACGTGTCGGTGATCACCCCGAACCCGAAAACCTCCGGCGGCGCCCGCTGGAACTTCCTCGCCGCCTGGGCCTACGGCCTGAAAGCCGGTGGCAGCGAAGCCAAGGCCCAGGAATACGTGAAAGAGCTGTTCAAGCACGTGCCGATCCTCGACACCGGCGCGCGCGGTTCGACCATCACTTTCGTCAACAACGGTCAGGGTGACGTGTTGCTGGCCTGGGAAAACGAAGCCTTCCTGGCCCTGAAGGAAGACGGCGGCGCCGACAAGTTCGACATCGTTGTACCTTCGCTGTCGATCCTCGCCGAGCCGCCAGTGGCCGTGGTCGACAAGAACGCTGAGAAAAAGGGCAATACCGAGATCGCCACCGAGTACCTCAAGCACCTGTACAGCCCGGCTGGCCAGGAGATTGCGGCGAAGAACTTCTACCGCCCACGCGATGAGAAAGTCGCCGCCAAATACGCCCAGCAGTTCCCGAAACTGGACCTGGTGACTATCGACAAAGACTTCGGCGGCTGGAAAACTGCCCAACCGAAATTCTTCAATGACGGTGGCGTGTTCGACCAGATCTACTCGGCGCAGTAAGCAAAATCAAACTGTAGGAGCCAGCTTTCTGTGGGAGCCGGGCTTGCCCGCGATAGCATCACCTCGGTGTAACTGATACACCGAGGTGCCGGCATCGCAGGCAAGCCAGCTCCCACAGAAGCTCGCTCCTACAGTGGTATCTACCCGCTAACCAAGGACTCTTATGTCGCGTCGTATCTCCCCCGTCATACCCGGCTTCGGGCTGACGCTGGGCTACACCGTGGTGTACCTCAGCCTGATCGTACTCATCCCCCTTGCGGCGATGTTTGTACATGCCGCTCAACTCACCTGGGATCAGTTCTGGAACATCATCTCCGCACCGCGTGTGCTGGCGGCGTTGAAACTGAGCTTCGGCACTGCGTTGTATGCCGCGATCATCAACGGCGTGATCGGTACCCTGCTGGCATGGGTACTGGTGCGCTACACCTTCCCCGGGCGCAAGATCATCGATGCGATGATCGACTTGCCGTTCGCCCTGCCCACCGCCGTCGCCGGTATTGCACTCACCGCGCTGTACACGCCCACTGGCTTGGTAGGCCAGTTCGCCGCCGACCTGGGCTTCAAGATCGCCTACACCCCCCTGGGCATCACCCTCGCGCTGACCTTCGTCACGCTGCCATTCGTGGTGCGTACCGTGCAGCCGGTGTTGGCCGATATCCCCCGGGAAATCGAAGAAGCCGCCGCCTGTCTCGGCGCCAAGCCCCTGCAAGTGTTCCGCTACATCCTGGTACCGGCGCTGCTGCCTGCCTGGTTGACCGGCTTCGCCTTGGCGTTTGCACGAGGTGTCGGTGAGTACGGTTCGGTGATCTTCATCGCCGGCAACATGCCGATGAAAACCGAGATCCTGCCGTTGCTGATCATGGTCAAGCTCGACCAATACGACTACCACGGCGCCACGTCCATCGGTGTGCTGATGCTGGTGGTTTCCTTTGTCCTGCTGCTGCTGATCAACTTGCTGCAGCGGCGCATCGAACACCCATAAGGAGGCGCGGAACATGTCCCAATCGTCTATTTCCGCCGCGTCCTCGGCCAACGCTGCCCGTCGTGGCAGTGCGGTGTCCCGACGCATCCTGATCAGCCTTGGCTGGCTGGTGTTCTTCCTATTTTTGTTGCTGCCGCTGTTTATCGTGGTGTCCCAGGGCCTGAAGAATGGCCTGGGTGCGTTCTTCACCGCGATCCTTGAGCCGGACGCGCTGTCGGCATTGAAACTCACGGTGATCGCCGTGGTGATTTCGGTACCGCTCAACGTGGTGTTCGGCGTCAGCGCCGCCTGGTGCGTGAGCAAGTACTCGTTCCGTGGCAAAAGTATCCTGGTGACCCTGATCGACCTGCCGTTCTCGGTATCGCCGGTGATCGCCGGCCTGGTCTACGTGTTGATGTTCGGCGCCCAGGGCTTCTTTGGCCCGTGGCTGCAAGACCATGACATCCAGATCGTGTTCGCCTTGCCGGGCATCGTGCTGGCGACCATCTTCGTCACCGTGCCATTCGTGGCCCGTGAGCTGATCCCGCTGATGCAGGAGCAGGGCACCCAGGAAGAAGAGGCCGCGCGCCTGCTGGGCGCCAACGGCTGGCAGATGTTCTGGCATGTCACCGTGCCGAACATCAAGTGGGGCCTGATCTACGGCGTGGTGCTGTGTACCGCGCGGGCCATGGGTGAGTTCGGTGCGGTGTCGGTGGTGTCCGGCCACATTCGCGGCGTGACCAACACCTTGCCGCTGCACGTCGAGATCCTCTACAACGAATACAACCACGTCGCCGCGTTTGCCGTCGCGAGCCTGTTGCTGATCCTGGCGCTCTTCATCCTGCTGCTCAAGCAGTGGAGCGAGAACCGTATCAACCGCCTGCGCAAAAGTGCTGGTGAGGAATAAGTCATGTCGATCGAAGTCCGTAATGTCAGCAAGAATTTCAACGCCTTCAAGGCCCTGAACAGCATCAATCTGGACATCCAGAGTGGCGAGCTGGTGGCGTTGCTGGGCCCGTCCGGCTGTGGCAAGACCACCCTGCTGCGGATCATCGCCGGTCTCGAAACCCCGGATGCCGGCAACATCGTGTTCCATGGTGAAGACGTCTCCGGCCACGACGTGCGTGATCGCAACGTCGGCTTTGTGTTCCAGCACTACGCGCTGTTCCGCCACATGACCGTGTTCGACAACGTGGCGTTCGGCCTGCGGATGAAACCGAAAAACCAGCGCCCCACCGAAAGCCAGATCGCCGTGAAAGTCCACGAGCTGCTGAACATGGTGCAGCTTGACTGGTTGTCGGATCGCTACCCGGAACAACTCTCCGGCGGCCAGCGCCAGCGTATCGCCCTGGCGCGCGCCCTGGCGGTAGAGCCGAAAGTGCTGCTGCTGGATGAACCCTTCGGCGCCCTCGATGCCAAGGTCCGTAAAGAACTGCGCCGCTGGCTGGCGCGCCTGCACGAAGACATCAACCTGACCTCGGTGTTCGTGACCCACGACCAGGAAGAAGCCATGGAAGTGGCGGACCGCATCGTGGTGATGAACAAGGGCGTGATCGAGCAGATTGGCTCACCGGGCGAAGTCTACGAAAACCCGGCCAGTGATTTTGTTTATCACTTCCTCGGGGACTCCAACCGCCTGCATTTGGGGGAAGACAAGCACGTGCTGTTCCGCCCGCATGAAGTGTCGCTGTCGCGCCATGAACTGGAAGACCACCACGCGGCTGAAGTGCGTGATATTCGCCCGCTTGGCGCGACCACCCGGGTGACCCTAAAGGTCGAAGGCCAGAGCGAGTTGATCGAGGCTGAAGTGGTGAAAGACCATGACAGCCTGACCGGCCTGGCGCGGGGTGAGACGTTGTTCTTCAAGCCCAAGGTCTGGCAAAAAGCCTAAAAGCGCCGCAAAACCCATGTGGGAGCGGGCTTGCTCGCGAATGCGGTGGTTCAGTCGGTACATCCGGTGACTGACACTCCGCTTTCGCGAGCAAGCCCGCTCCCACATTTGGATCTCCAGTGTTGCTCAGGCCGTGGCGTTCTTGTGCCGCACGGCCACGGGCCCCGAGCGCTCTTCAATCTGCCGCTTCAGGTCATGCCGCAGCCCCACCAGGAACGCCAACTCCGCCACCACAAACAACGGCCCCACGATCAACCCGGACACGTCATCGACAAACGCCGGCTTGCGCCCCTCGTAGTAATGCCCCACAAACTGGATCACCCAGCCCACCACGAACATGCCGATGCCGCTGCTCAGCCACACCAGCGTGCTTTGCGCCGCCAGCACATGCCCGGCCCACACCGACAGGCCCATCAGCACCGTCATCAGCACGCCGAGCGCCAGTTCCAGGCGCAGGTAGAACCATGCCGAAAGCAGCGCCACTACCACCGCGGGCGACAGCCACAGCCCGGCCACCGTCCATTCGGGGCGTGACAGCAGCACGGCCACGGCCACCACAATCAGCGGGATGCCGATAAAGTGGCTGGCGATATTGCGCGGGTCGCGGTGGTAGGCGGCGTATTGACTGAGATGGTCGACGAGGCTTTTCATTGTTGTTCCTCCTGTAGGATGTTTGATCATGCCCTGTAGGCCCACGACACACTGTCAACTGGCCGACAATCTTCGGAGTTCGCATGGATGTAGAGAAATGGCACCCACGGCTGGCCACCGGTCACTGGTACAGCCATCTGCCTGCTGATCTACAGAATAGCTTGCTGGCCAGCGCCAGGTTGCGGCAGCTGACGGCGGGGCAATACCTGTTCAAGCGCGGCGATCCGCCGTGTGGGTTGTATGCGGTGCTGGAAGGCTCCCTGCGCATCAGCGCGGTGAACGAGCAGGGCAAGGAGGCAGTGTTGAGCCTGGCGGAGTTGCCATACTGGTTCGGCGAAATCTCATTGTTCGACGGGTTGCCCCGCACCCACGATGCCTGCGCCGTCGGGCCGTGTACGTTGCTGCAGGTACCGCAGCCGGCGTTGCTGCACATTCTTGAACAGACTCCGCGTTACTGGCGCGACATGGCCCTGTTGATGAGCCAGAAACTGCGCCTGACCTTTATCAATATCGAGCAATTGAGCCTGATGCCGGCGTCGGTGCGGGTGGCGCACCGCCTGCTGATGATCGCCGAGGGCTATGGCGACATCGAGCAGGCCCGGCAGGTGCTGCAACTGCCCCAGGAAGACCTGGCCGCGATGCTGAGCCTGTCGCGCCAGACCACCAATGCGTTGCTCAAGGACCTGCAAGGCCAGGGCATCGTGCGCCTGGGCTATGGCGAGATCGAAATCCTCGACCCGCAACGTTTGCGCGAGGCGGCGCATGCCTGAGGGTGGTAGCCTGCGTTCACGATTATTCGAGGTGTGTTATGCGCGTCCTGCTAGTGGAACACGAGTCAGAGGCGGCCGAGGCGATGGGCCGCAGTCTTGAAGAGGCCAGCTACACGGTGGAGGTGGCGGCCAATGGCATGGCGGCCCTGCGCTTTGTGGAAAGCACCGAATACGACCTGGTGATCCTGGATGTGATGCTGCCGGGGCTGAATGCCTGGAAGCTGCAGCAGGCGATCCGGTTGAAGGGTGAGACGCCGATGTTGTTTTTGACCACGCCTGACGGGATTGAAGATCGGCTGCGTGGGCTGGAATTGCATGAGGATGATTATTTGCTCAAGCCGTTTGAAGCCCGGGCGTTGGTGGCGCGGGTGAAGAAGGTGTTGCGGCGGGATCGCGGGCGCTGACTGCCACTGGCTTTTGGGGTGTTTGATCGACCGCTTTCGCGAGCAAGCCCGCTCCCACATTTGGCCGAGTACATCCTTTGGAATGCGGTCAAATGTGGGAGCGGGCTTGCTCGCGAAGAGGCCCTCGCAGCCGCCGCAACTCCAGCTACCTCAACCCATCCCGAAACTGCCCCGGCGTGATCCCGGTCCAGCGCTTGAACGCCCGGTTGAAGCTGCTGGTATCGGCAAACCCCAGCAAATGACTGATCTCCGCCAGCGAACACTCGGGATCCCGCAGATGCAGCAGCGCGAGGTTCTCCCGGCATTCGTTCAGCAGCGCATCAAACCGGCAGCCCTCATCCGCCAGATGCCGCTGCAAGCTGCGCAAGCTCAGATGCAACGCCTGGGCGATGCGCTCGGCGCTCGGCTCACCGTCAGGCAACTGCGCCTCAATGGCCGAACGCACCTTGCGTTCCCAGGTCAGCGGCCGCAGTTGCGCCAGGGTGCGCTTGAGCACGGTTTCATTGTGCTCGGCCAACTCGGGGTTGGCATCGTCCAGGTGGCTGTCAAAGTCCCGGGCCGCAAATTCCAGACGGTCTTCCTCGGCGGCAAAAAACACCGGCGCGCGAAATACCGTGTGCCACGGCTTGGGA
>NZ_JACARK010000196.1:0-41043 GCF_013386655.1 Pseudomonas sp. K5002
CTGCGGCGCAACCCGCGCCCGGACGGGCTGCCGGGGCGCCACTGGCGTACGGCCTGGAAGACCGGCACGTCCTGGGGTTTTCATGATGCATGGAGCGCCGGCCTCGTAGGCCCGTACGTGCTGGTGGTGTGGGTGGGCAACTTCGATGGCCGTCCGAATCCTGAGTTTATCGGTGCGAAAACTGCGGCACCGTTGTTCTTCCGTATCGCCGACGCCCTGCCGCTGGCCTTGCCCAATGTGGTGATCAAACCCGACAAGCCGCCTGCCGGGCTGATCCGCATCGACGTCTGCGCGGCCTCTGGTGACTTGCCCAACCGTTGGTGCCCACGTACCCGCAAGACCTGGTACATCCCAGGCGTGTCACCGATTCGGGTGTCCAACCTGCACCGCCCGGTGCTGATCGACACCCGCACCGGCAAGGCCGCGTGCCCGCCGTTCGACCCGCAGTACACCCGTGAAGAAGTCTTCGAATTCTGGCCCAGTGATGTGCAGCGGCTGTTCCGCGCCGCCGGGCTGCCCCGGCGTACGCCGCCCAATGTGCAGAAAAGCTGCCAACCCAACCGTGTCGGCGATCAAAGCGAAGCGCCACAGATTCGCTCGCCGCTGACCCAGGTCAGCTACCACCTGCGCCTGTCCCAGCCCCAGGAAAGCATCCCGCTGAACGCCAACGCGGCCAGTGATGCACTGACGCTGTATTGGTTCGCCGACCAGACCCTGATCGGCCAGGGCCCGCCGCAAACCACGCTGAACTGGCGGCCGGGTAAGTCGGGGGAGTACCGGTTGCGGGTCACCGATGATCAGGGCCGCAGCGCCAGCCGAGGCTTGAAGGTTGAGTTTGTACCCTGATCAGGCGTCTTCGTCGCCTAAACCGGCAGTGCCGGCATCTTTTGCGAAATGCTTGTACGCCACCCCTAGCTTGCGTTGCTCAAAGATCGAAAACACCAGGGTGCCCAGCAGAATCATCATCCACACCAGGAACACCTTCATGGTGTCCACCTGGGCCACCACCAGCAGCAAGGTCACTACGCCGCCAATCACCATGCCCAGGCCCATCCAGGCGCCCAGCACGCGGCCTACCGCCAGGCGCATGCCCGTGGGCAGCAAGAGCCGCAGCGCGAGCAACACCACAAACATCGTCAGCAAGAAGCCAAACGCGGCCATGAAAGGAATCACGAAGCCATTGTCACGGTACAACCAGGCCAGAAACCGATAGGCGGGATTCAGCTCTGCCATTTGCTGGTAGGTGGCGGGGCCCGGCAAATGCAGTTGGGCAAAATGTTCCGGCGTCATGGCCATGATGCCGACGCCGATCAAACCCACCACCACCGCGTAGAAACCACCGGCGCGCCACAGCGGCGCCAGCACACGGCGGTTTTCCACCTCCTTGGTCTCGGCCAGGCCGAACACCGCGTCAGGTTGCCGGCCCTGGGCAATCACCGTCTTGCCCGCACGCTCGCAGGCGTCGCCAATCAGCATCACCTGCATATCCTGGGTGAGGAGCAGTTCGCCCTGGCGGCGGGAGCTGCTGATCCATTCATGGTCGTCAGGGCGCTTCTTGCCGAACAGGTCGATACCCTCGGCAATCACTGTCACTTCACCGGTGGCGTCCTGCAGGCGGAAGTCATTGCAGCGAGCCTCGGCCGAGACCTGGCTCCAGCTCCAATCGCCATCCTTGTCTTTGGTGCCTTCTTCGATGACCCACACGTAACCGGCGCAAGGCTTGCCGTGGACCGGGGAGATCAGGGGCGTGTCGACGATCACCTTGCCGTTCACCTCCACCAGCCCCATGGCCAATGAGCGTATCTGGCTGGTGGCCAGGCGCTGTTCGGTGCGATAGAAATTGGGGCCGAAGCTGGCCAGCAGTCCGATCAGGATGCACACAGGAAAAAACAGCGCCACCAGGATCGTCGGGGCGTAGACCATCAGGCCAATAAAGCCGGCGAGAAAGACCAGTGCCACCAGGGTTTTCCACGCTGGTTTTTTTGTGACAACCCCTGCCTGGGTGGTTTTCATGCCCCCGGCACCTCAAGCTTCACGCCGTCGTAGCGGGTTTCTTCGGCGCTGATGGCCAGCAGCGGAATGCGCTGATAGCCGAGCATCTTGGCGAAGAACAGATCAGGAAAAATCGCGATGGCGATGTTGTAGAGGTTGACCGACTCATTGAAGAACTCGCGACGGTCGGCGATGCGTTCCTCCACTGCCGAGATCGCCTGCTGCAACTCGACCATGTTGGGGCCGGAGATCAGCGTCGGATAATTCTCGGCCACTGCAATCACCGACTTGAGCGCCGTATTGAGCTGGTTGGAGGCATCGACTTTATCGGTGAGGCTGCTGGCGTTGAGGTACGCGGTGCGGGCGTCGCTGAGGCGGGTGAACAGCGCGTTCTCATGGTTCATGGCGGTTTGCACCACGCGCATCAGGTCGGGAATCTGGTCTGCCCGCTGCTTGAGCAGCACGTCGATGTTGGCGAAGGCTTTATCCACATCGTTGCGGCGCATCACCAGGCCGTTGTAGACCCCCACCAGCCAGCCGACCAGGCCGACGACAATGATCAGCACGACGATACCGGCGATCAGCAGTTCGATGTTCATGGCGGCGGCATTCCCTGGCTAGTTATCCACAGGGCGCATTCTAGGGGTAAAGCAGGGGAATACTCCCGGAATTAGTCCACAGAAACGGCAAGACCCGATGCTCGGTAGCCTGAAAAAGCAAAACCCCCGAAGAACGGGGGTTTTGGTGGTTCGGGTGCGGCTTATTCCACCGTCACCGACTTCGCCAGGTTACGCGGCTGGTCAACGTCGGTGCCCTTCAGCACAGCCACGTAATACGACAGCAGCTGCAGCGGGATGGTGTAGAGGATCGGCGACAGGGTGTCGTGGATGTGCGGCATGTTGATGACGTGGGTGCCTTCGCCATTGGTCATGCCGGCCTTCTCGTCGGCGAACACGATCAGTTGCCCGCCACGGGCGCGCACTTCCTGCAGGTTGGACTTGAGCTTCTCCAGCAGTTCGTTGTTCGGCGCGACGGTAACGACTGGCATGTCGTCATCCACCAGGGCCAGCGGACCGTGCTTGAGCTCACCGGCCGGGTAGGCTTCGGCGTGGATATAGGAGATTTCCTTGAGTTTGAGCGAACCTTCCATTGCCACCGGGTATTGCGCACCACGGCCGAGGAACAGGGTGTGGTGTTTGTCGGCGAACAGCTCAGCGACTTTCTCCACAGTGCTGTCCATGGCCAGGGCTTCACCCAGGCGGGCCGGCAGGCGGCGCAGTTCTTCGACCAGGTGTGCCTCAACGCCTTCGCCCAGCGTGCCGCGAACCTGGCCCAGGGACAGGGTCAGCAACAACAGGCCGACCAACTGGGTGGTGAAGGCCTTGGTGGATGCCACGCCGATTTCACGACCGGCCTGGGTCAGCAGGGTCAGGTCGGACTCGCGCACCAGCGAGCTGATGCCGACGTTGCAGATCGCCAGGCTGCCGAGGAAGCCCAGTTCCTTGGCGTTGCGCAGGGCGGCCAGGGTGTCGGCGGTTTCGCCGGACTGGGAGATGGTCACGAACAGAGTGTCGGGCTGCACCACCACCTTGCGGTAGCGGAATTCGCTGGCGACTTCGACCTGGCACGGGATGCCGGCCAGTTCTTCCAGCCAGTAACGGGCGACCATACCGGCGTGGTAGCTGGTGCCGCAGGCGACGATTTGCACGTTGCGCACTTTGGCGAACAGCTCGGCAGCTTGCGGGCCGAAGGCTTGCACCAATACCTGGTTCTGGCTCAGGCGACCTTCCAGGGTGCGTTGCACCACGGCCGGTTGCTCGTGGATTTCCTTGAGCATGAAGTGGCGGAACTCGCCCTTGTCGGCGGCTTCGGCGCCGTCGCGGTACTGCACGGCCTCACGTTCCACGGACTGGCCGTTGACGTCCCAGATGGACACGCTTTCACGGCGGATCTCGGCGATGTCGCCTTCTTCCAGGTACATGAAGCGGTCGGTCACCTGGCGCAGGGCCAGTTGGTCGGAGGCGAGGAAGTTCTCGCCCAGGCCCAGTCCGATCACCAACGGGCTGCCACTGCGGGCGGCGACCAGGCGGTCGGGCTGGCTGGCGCTGATCACGGCCAGGCCATAGGCGCCGTGCAGTTCCTTGACGGTGGCCTTGAGAGCGTTGGTCAGGTCGCCGATGTCCTTGAGCTTGTGGTTCAGCAGGTGGGCGATGACTTCGGTGTCGGTGTCCGAGGTGAAGACATAACCCTGGCCTTTGAGTTGTTCACGCAGCACTTCGTGATTTTCGATGATGCCGTTGTGCACAACCGCCAGGTCACCGGAGAAGTGCGGGTGAGCATTGCGTTCGCACGGCGCGCCGTGGGTGGCCCAACGGGTGTGGGCGATACCCAGGCGGCCTACCAGCGGCTCACCGGCCAACGCTTGTTCGAGTTCGCTGACCTTGCCCGGGCGACGCATGCGCTCAAGCTTGCCGGCGTTGGTAAAGAGCGCCACACCGGCGCTGTCGTAGCCACGGTATTCCAGGCGTTTGAGGCCTTCGAGCAAAATGGCAGTGACGTTTCGTTCAGCGACTGCGCCAACAATTCCACACATGGTTTCTCTCCTAGATGACTGCCGCGCAAATCAGCGTGATGCCGCGGGCTTGAATCTGGTCGCGGGCCTCAAGTGGCAGGCGATCATCGGTAATAAGGGTATGGACGCTGCTCCAGGGCAGTTCCAGGTTGGGGATCTTGCGGCCAATCTTGTCGGACTCGACCATCACCACCACTTCGCGGGCGACTTCGGCCATGACGCGGCTCAGCCCCAGTAATTCGTTGAAGGTGGTGGTGCCGCGCTCCAGGTCGATGCCATCGGCACCAATAAAGAGCTGGTCGAAATCGTAGGAACGCAGTACCTGTTCGGCGACCTGACCCTGGAACGAGTCCGAATGCGGGTCCCAGGTGCCGCCGGTCATCAACAATACCGGCTCGTGTTCCAGGTCGCTCAAGGCGCTGGCAACGTGCAGGGAGTTGGTCATCACCACCAGGCCGGGCTGGTGGCCCAATTCGGGGATCATGGCGGCGGTGGTGCTGCCGCTGTCGATGATGATGCGCGCGTGTTCCCGCAAACGCCGGACGGCCGCACGGGCGATGGCGCGCTTGTAGGCCGAAATGGGCTGTGCCGGATCACCGACCAGTTCCTGAGGCATGGTGATGGCGCCACCGTAGCGACGCAGCAACAGACCGTTACTTTCGAGGGCCGCCAGGTCCTTGCGGATGGTGACTTCCGAGGTTTCGAAACGCTTGGCCAATTCGTCCACGCTGACTTCACCTTGCTCGGTGAGCATGGCAAGGATGTTGTGGCGACGTTGGGGTGTATTTCGTTTCGACATGGTGATGATAAGTTTCGTTTCGAAAGATAACGAAGGAAATCAAAACCTATTCATTCAAAATGGTCAAGCATGCGACTGAGTTTTTTGAATCAACACAGATAAAAATGTGGGAGCGGGCTTGCTCGCGAAGGCGGTGTGTCAGTCGGCGCATGTATCAACCGAAAGACCGCCTTCGCGAGCAAGCCCGCTCCCACATGAGTACCGCAGTGTTTCAGGGTTGTGGATAACTCAGGTCTTTTTGATTTTGACCGGGCGCTTCCAGCCGTCGATGTTGCGCTGGCGGGCGCGGGCCACGGCCAACTGGGACTTATCCACATCCTGGTTGATGGTGGAACCTGCGGCGGTGTTTGAACCATCACCGATAGTGACGGGGGCGATCAGCGAGTTGTTGGAGCCGATAAACACGTCATCGCCAATGGTCGTCTGGTACTTGTTGGCGCCGTCGTAATTGCAGGTGATGGCGCCTGCGCCGATATTGCTGCGGGCACCGATCACTGCATCGCCGAGGTAAGCCAGATGGCCGGCCTTGGCGTCGTCACCCATCCGGGCGTTTTTCAGTTCGACAAAGTTACCCACGTGGGCGCGGGCGCCCAGCACGCTGCCCGGACGCAAACGCGCGAACGGACCCGCATCACTGCCCTCGCCCATCACCGCACCGTCGATATGGCTGTTGGCCTTGATCACCACACCCTTGCGCAGGGTGCTGTCCTTGATCACGCAGTTCGGCCCGATCACCACGTCGTCTTCGATGACCACGCGGCCTTCGAGGATCACATTGATATCGATCAGCACGTCGCGGCCAACGGTGACGTCACCCCGCACATCGAAACGTGCCGGATCACGCAGCGTCACGCCCAGCGCCATCAGGCGGCGGCCTTCACGCAGTTGGTAGTGACGCTCCAGCTCCGCCAGTTGCTTGCGGTCGTTGGCGCCCTGCACTTCCATCGGGTCGTGGGGCTGTTCGGTGGCGACCACCAGGCCATCGCTGACGGCCATCTCGATGACGTCGGTCAGGTAGTACTCGCCCTGGGCGTTGTTGTTGGACAAGCGGCTCATCCAGTCAGCCAGGCGGTCAGCCGGCACAGCGAGGATGCCGGTGTTGCCTTCAGTGATGGCGCGCTGGGCTTCGCTGGCGTCTTTATGCTCGACGATGGCGGCGACCTTGCCGTCAGCGTTGCGCACGATGCGACCGTAGCCGGTCGGGTCGTCCAGCTCGACAGTGAGCAGGCCCATCTGGCCTGGTACCACGTGCTTGAGCAGGCGCTGCAAGGTTTCCACTTCGATCAGCGGCACGTCACCGTAGAGGATCAGCACGGTGTCGGCCTTGATGAACGGCACGGCCTGCGCGGTGGCATGCCCGGTACCCAATTGCTTGTCCTGCAATACGAAATTCAGGTCATCCGCCGCCAGCCGCTCACGCACCACATCGGCACCGTGGCCGATCACCACATGAATGCGCTGTGGATCCAGCTGCCGGGCGCTGTGGATAACATGGCCAAGCATGGAGTTGCCGGCAACCGGGTGCAGCACCTTGGGCAGGGCCGAACGCATGCGGGTGCCCTGGCCTGCGGCAAGAATTACGATTTCGAGAGACATGAATGGCTACCAATCCTGGGCGGTCAGACTTCAGACCAAAGAAGTGTTTTGCAAAAAAAGAAAAAGGGTAGCCGAGGCTACCCTTTTTAATCAATCACGCATGAGGTTTGACGGCTTAGCCGCCAAACTTCTTGCGGATCTGCTGGACGGTGCGCAGCTGAGCTGCGGCCTCGGCCAGACGTGCAGCAGCAGAACCGTAGTCGAAATCTGCGCCTTTTTCGTTCAGGGCCTTCTCGGCAGCCTTGACGGCTTCCTGAGCGGAGGCTTCATCCAGGTCGGCAGCACGTTGCACGGTGTCGGCAAGTACCTTGACCATGTTCGGCTGAACCTCGAGGAAACCACCGGAGATGTAAAACACCTCCCGTTCCCCGCCCAGCTTGGTCAGAGTGATCGGACCAGGCTTCAAGGATGTAATCAATGGCGCGTGGCCAAAGTTAATACCCAGGTCGCCCAGTTCGCCGTGTGCAATCACACTCTCGATCTGACCGGAGAAGATTTCCCCTTCCGCGCTGACGATATCGCAATGGAATGTCATAGCCATCTGCTTGCCTCAACCTGATTAGCGCCCGTTACCGGGCGCCGGAATTACAGTTTCTTGGCTTTCTCGATCGCTTCTTCGATGCCGCCGACCATGTAGAACGCTTGTTCTGGCAGGTGGTCGTAGTCACCGTTGAGGATGCCTTTGAAGCCAGCAATGGTGTCTTTCAGGGAAACGTATTTACCCGAGGCACCGGTGAAGACTTCAGCCACGAAGAACGGCTGCGACAAGAAGCGCTGGATCTTACGAGCGCGGGATACCAACTGCTTGTCGGTTTCCGACAGCTCGTCCATACCCAGGATCGCAATGATGTCCTTCAGTTCTTTGTAACGCTGCAGAACGTACTGGACGCCGCGAGCGGTGTCGTAGTGTTCCTGGCCGATGACGTTCGGGTCCAGCTGGCGCGAAGTCGAGTCCAGTGGATCGACCGCTGGGTAGATACCCAGGGAGGCGATGTCACGGGACAGTACGACGGTGGCGTCCAAGTGGGCGAACGTGGTCGCTGGCGACGGGTCAGTCAAGTCATCCGCAGGTACGTATACCGCTTGGATCGAGGTGATCGAACCGTTTTTGGTCGAAGTGATACGCTCTTGCAGAGTACCCATCTCTTCGGCCAGGGTCGGCTGGTAACCTACTGCGGAAGGCATACGGCCCAGCAGTGCGGATACTTCAGTACCGGCCAGGGTGTAACGATAGATGTTGTCGACGAACAGCAGAACGTCGTTACCTTCGTCACGGAACTTCTCGGCCATGGTCAGGCCGGTCAGTGCTACGCGCAGACGGTTACCCGGCGGCTCGTTCATCTGACCGTAAACCAGTGCCACTTTGTCCAGAACGTTGGAATCCTTCATCTCGTGGTAGAAGTCGTTACCCTCACGAGTACGCTCACCCACACCGGCGAACACGGAATAACCGCTGTGCTCGATGGCGATGTTACGGATCAGTTCCATCATGTTTACGGTTTTGCCTACACCGGCACCACCGAACAGACCGACTTTACCGCCCTTGGCGAACGGGCAAACCAGGTCGATAACCTTGATGCCGGTTTCCAGCAGGTCGTTGCCGCCCGCTTGTTCCGCGAAGGAAGGCGCAGGACGGTGAATGCCCCAGCGCTCTTCGGTGTCGATTGGACCGGCTTCGTCGATCGGGTTACCGAGGACGTCCATGATCCGGCCCAGGGTCGCTTTACCGACCGGTACGGAGATGGCTGCGCCAGAGTCAGTGACTTCCAGACCGCGCTTCAAGCCTTCGGTGGAACCCATTGCAATGGTACGAACCACGCCGTCGCCCAGCTGCTGCTGAACTTCCAGGGTGGTGCCTGCATCGCTTTTGACTTTCAAAGCGTTGTAGATGCTCGGTACGCTGTCGCGTGGGAATTCCACGTCGATAACGGCGCCGATGATTTGAACGATACGTCCGCTACTCATAGCTGGATCCTCTGAATATTTGAACCGTTAAACCGCGGCAGCGCCGCCGACGATTTCCGAGATCTCTTGGGTGATCGCAGCCTGACGCGCCTTGTTGTAGATCAGCTGCAAATCGCTGATCAAATCACCGGCGTTGTCGGTAGCGTTCTTCATCGCGATCATCCGCGCAGCTTGTTCAGCCGCGTTGTTCTCGACCACCGCCTGGTACACCTGCGACTCCACGTAGCGCACCATCAAGCCGTCAAGCAGCTCTTTGGCGTCTGGTTCGTAGAGGTAGTCCCAGTGGTGCTTGAGTTCTTGTTCCGGGGCGGCCACCAATGGAATCAACTGCTCCACGGTAGGCTGTTGCGTCATGGTGTTGATGAACTTGTTGGATACCACGGAGAGGCGGTCAATCCGGCCTTCCAGGTATGCATCCAGCATCACCTTGACGCTGCCGATCAAATCATTGATCGACGGTTCTTCACCCAGGTGGCTGATAGCTGCAACGACGTTACCGCCGAAGTTGCGGAAAAAGGCCGCACCCTTGCTACCGACCACACACAGATCGATCTCGACGCCTTTTTCGCGGTTTACCGCCATGTCCTTGACCAGGGCCTTGAACAGGTTGGTATTCAAACCACCGCACAAACCACGGTCACTGCTCACCACGACATAACCGACGCGCTTTACTTCGCGATCGATCATGAACGGGTGGCGATATTCCGGGTTGGCGTTGGCCAGATGACCAATAACCTGGCGGATACGCTCCGCGTAGGGACGGCTAGCAGCCATGCGCATTTGTGCCTTGCGCATTTTGCTGACCGCCACTTTTTCCATGGCGCTGGTGATCTTTTGCGTGCTTTTGATGCTCGCAATCTTACTGCGAATCTCTTTTGCGCCTGCCATGTAACACCTATCAGGTTAGCAAGCGGGAGCCTCGCGGCCCCCGCTGCGGCTTACCAGGTTTGGGTGGCCTTGAACTTCTCGATACCGGCTTTGATGCCAGCGTCGATGTCGTCATTGAAGTCACCCTTCACGTTGATCTTCGCCATCAATTCGGCGTGATCGCGGTTGAAGTAAGCAATCAGCGCTTGTTCGAAGCTGCCGACCTTGGTGATTTCAACGTCGGTCAGGAACCCACGCTCAGCGGCATACAGCGACAGCGCCATGTCAGCGATCGACATTGGTGCGTATTGCTTCTGCTTCATCAGCTCGGTAACGCGCTGACCATGCTCAAGTTGCTTACGGGTCGCTTCGTCCAGGTCAGAAGCGAACTGGGCGAATGCCGCCAGTTCACGGTACTGAGCCAGAGCGGTACGGATACCACCGGAGAGCTTCTTGATGATCTTGGTCTGAGCGGCACCACCCACACGGGATACCGAAACACCGGCGTTCACTGCAGGACGGATCCCGGAGTTGAACATGGCCGATTCCAGGAAGATCTGACCGTCGGTGATGGAAATCACGTTGGTCGGAACGAACGCGGAAACGTCGCCAGCCTGGGTTTCGATGATCGGCAGTGCGGTCAGGGAACCGGTTTTGCCGGTCACTGCGCCGTTGGTGAACTTCTCTACGTATTCTTCCGAAACGCGGGATGCGCGCTCCAGCAGACGGGAGTGGAGATAGAACACGTCGCCTGGGTAAGCTTCACGGCCTGGTGGACGGCGCAGCAGCAGGGAAATCTGGCGGTAAGCCACTGCTTGCTTGGACAGATCGTCATAAACGATCAGCGCGTCTTCACCGCGGTCGCGGAAGTATTCGCCCATGGTGCAACCGGAGTACGGTGCCAGGAACTGAAGTGCAGCGGATTCGGAAGCACTGGCGGCCACGACGATGGTGTTAGCCAGGGCGCCGTTTTCTTCCAGCTTGCGAACCACGTTGGCGATGGTCGATTGTTTCTGACCGATGGCTACGTAGACGCAGAAAATCCCGCTGTCTTTCTGGTTGATGATCGCGTCGATCGCCAGAGCGGTTTTACCGATCTGACGGTCACCGATGATCAGCTCACGCTGGCCACGGCCGACAGGAATCATGGCATCGACAGCCTTGTAGCCAGTCTGTACAGGCTGGTCTACCGACTTACGCCAGATCACGCCTGGAGCAACTTTCTCGACCGCATCGGTCTCGGTGTTGTTCAGCGGACCTTTGCCGTCAACTGGGTTACCCAGTGCGTCGACAACGCGACCCAGCAGTTCCTTACCAACCGGAACTTCCAGGATGCGGCCTGTGCACTTGGCGCTCATGCCTTCGGCCAGAGTCTGGTAGGAGCCCAATACAACGGCACCTACAGAGTCTTGCTCCAGGTTGAGGGCCATACCGTAGACGCCGCCCGGAAACTCGATCATCTCGCCGTACATTACGTCGGCCAGACCGTGAATCCGCACGATGCCGTCAGATACGCTGACGACAGTGCCTTCGTTACGGGCTTGGGAGGTCACATCGAGCTTGTCGATGCGGCCCTTGATAATTTCACTTATTTCGGAAGGATTGAGTTGCTGCATTGCTCTGCTGCCCCTTCAAACTCAAGATTTCAATGCTTCGGCAAGATTCGCGAGTTTGCCGCGAATCGAGCCATCGATAACCAGGTCGCCGGCGCGAATGATGACACCACCAATCAGGGTGGCATCCTCCGCAACTTGCAGGCGCACTTCCCGGTCGAGTCGTGCACTGAGAACCTTGGCGAGTTTGTCTTGCTGTTCTTGGTTCAATGCAAAAGCACTGGTCACTTCAACATCTACCGATTTCTCTTGTTCGGCCTTGTACAGGTCAAACAGAGCGGCGATCTCCGGCAGAAGCGGGAGACGGTCGTTTTCGGCAACGACGTGGATGAAGTTCTGCACTTTCACATCAAACTTGTCGCCGCACACGTCAATAAACGTGGCGGCCTTGTCTGCGCTCGTCAGTCGCGGGGCCTTGAGCACGCGCTGCATGGTGTCGTCTTGCGACACTGCTGCAGCCAGGCCGAGCATGGCTGACCAAGAGGCCAGCTGCTGGTGGGCCTGGGCGTGCTCGAAGGCTGCCTTAGCGTAAGGTCGGGCCAACGTGGTCAATTCTGCCATGATCGCCCTCGCTTAAATTTCAGCAGCCAGTTTGTTTACCAGCTCCGCGTGCGCGTTTTGATCGATTGTGGCACCCAGGATCTTCTCAGCACCGCCGACGGCCAGAGCACCCAGTTGGGCACGCAGCGCATCTTTGACACCGTTCAGTTCCTGCTCGATCTCGGCTTGAGCCTGAACCTTCACACGGTCAGCGTCGATACGGGCTTTTTCAACAGCCTCTTCAACGATCTGGTTACCGCGTTTCTTGGCTTGCTCAATGATTTCAGCTGCCTGAGCTTTCGCTTCGCGCAGTTGTTGACCCGCTTTATCTTGGGCCAACTCCAGGTCGCGAGCTGCTCGTGCGGCAGCGTCCAGTCCGTCTGCGATCTTCTTCTGACGTTCGTGCAAAGCCGCGATGACCGGAGGCCATACGAACTTCATGCAGAAAACTACAAAAATCAAGAACGCTAAGGACTGACCAATAATGGTTGCATTAATGTTCACGCCAATACCTCGCTCGTTCGTTGCACAACACACCAATCACTCGAAAAAACGAGTGATTAACCGGCGAGTTGACCAACGAAGGGGTTCGCGAAGGTGAAGAACAGAGCGATACCAACACCGATCATGGTCACGGCGTCGAGCAGGCCGGCGACGATGAACATTTTAACTTGCAGCATTGGAACCATTTCTGGCTGACGCGCTGCGCCTTCCAGGAACTTGCCGCCCAGCAGGCCGAAACCAATGGCAGTACCCAGGGCGCCCAGGCCGATCAACAGTGCAACAGCGATAGCGGTTAGACCAACTACAGTTTCCATCTTTCCTCCCGACTTTTACGTCGTATGGTTTAGGTTTTTTAGATTTTAAAGCGGTAAAACAAATCGTTTCATAGCCCTTCAGGGCTACCCTCCCGTTTGACCGGGAGGGACATCAGACTAGTCGAGACTGGTCTTAATGGTTCTCTTCGTGCGCCATCGACAGGTAGACGATGGTCAGCATCATGAAGATAAACGCCTGCAGGGTGATGATCAGGATGTGGAACACAGCCCACGCCCACTGCAGAACAATGCCCAGGCCGCTAAGCCAGAGCAGACCACTGCCGAACATCACAGCGATCAGAATGAACACCAGCTCGCCGGCATACATGTTGCCGAACAGTCGCAGGGCCAGGGAAATCGGCTTGGCGACCAGGGTCACGAACTCCAGCAGGAAGTTCACCGGGATCAGCAGCGCTTGAACGAAGATGTTCTTGCTGCCGAACGGGTGCAGGGTCAGTTCGCCGATGAAGCCGCCGATGCCCTTGATCTTGATGCTGTAGAAAATGATCAACGCGAACACCGACAGGGCCATGCCCAGGGTGGCGTTAGGGTCCGTGGTCGAAACCGCACGGAATGGAATGTGGTGATCGCCGGAGATCAGGATGGCCAGCTGAGGAATCCAGTCGACCGGGATCAGGTCGACGGCGTTCATCAGGAACACCCAGACGAAGATGGTCAGTGCCAACGGTGCAATCACCGCGCTACGACCATGGAAGCTGTCCCGCACGCTGCCATCGACGAATTCGACCAATACTTCAACGAAGTTCTGCAAAGCACCTGGCTGACCGGAAGTCGCCTTCTTTGCCGCCATGCGGAAAATCAGGACGAAGATCAGACCCAATGCGACAGACCAGCCCAGAGTATCCAGGTGGAATGCCCAGAAGCCCATTTCTTTGGCTTCTGCTGCGGAGTGGGCAAAGCCCCAGCCGCCGTTGGGAAGCTGACCGAAGGTCAGGTTCTGCAAGTGGTGCTGGATATAGCCCGAAGCGGTTGTTTCTGCCATGGTTGCCTCAAACGCCCTAAGGTTTCGAAAGTCTTGTTTTCATTAGCAGGGGAGCGAACCAGCTGACCAGTTGGGTCAACACGAAGACGCCGAATACAGCCAGCGGCGCCAATGGCTTCACACCTGCAAAGGTCAGTGCAAACAGCACTGCCGTCAAAATCAATTTCCCCGCCTCGCCGGCATAAAAAGACCGGACGATAGCCTGGGCTGCTCGGGCGCCGGAAAACCGAAAGGCCCTGTGAGCAAAATACATATTGGGCAGCAAGGCTATCAGGCCTCCGCAGAGTCCCGAGTATCCGGCTACGACTCCATACCAATACCAGAGCGCCAAAGAGGCGATCAGTAAAATGACAAATTGAGCCACTAAAACCGGGAAAACGGCCAAGCGATGGAACGGCAACGTGTTTGGCGTGCGGGTTTCCATCACTCTTGCTCCTCAATGGTCGGCTGCCGGAAATCAATAACTTGGCATAATTTGTGCCGACAAAATGCGCGCAGAGTATAGGGGCGGTTCTGCCCCTATTCAACTGCCGGGTAGTGATTTCCGACTGCGCGCTACAGAAGCAATTGTTTCAGCGGATGTGGGCAAGGACGCCCTGAAGCTCTTCCAATGAGTTATATCCGATGACCAATTGCCCTTTGCCTTTCTTGCCATGACGAATTTGCACCGCAGAGCCTAGGCGTTCGGCCAGGCGCTGCTCCAGGCGTGCAATATCCGGATCAGGTTTGGCGGTTTCGACCGGTGCAGGTTTGCCACTGAGCCACTGGCGAACCAGGGCCTCGGTCTGACGAACGGTGAGGCCTCGTGCGACAACGTGTCGCGCCCCCTCAACCTGTTGATTTTCCGGCAAACCGAGCAAAGCACGGGCATGACCCATTTCCAGGTCGCCATGGGAAAGCATGGTTTTGATGACTTCTGGCAGCGCGATCAGGCGCAACAGGTTGGACACGGTAACCCGGGACTTGCCCACCGCATCCGCGACTTCCTGCTGAGTCAGTTTGAATTCCTGCTGCAAACGCTGCAGGGCGATCGCTTCCTCGATCGGATTGAGGTCTTCACGCTGGATGTTCTCGATCAACGCCATGGCGATGGCGGTTTCATCCGGCACATCGCGCACCATTGCCGGAATGGTTTCCTTGCCGGCCTGCTGGCTGGCGCGCCAGCGGCGCTCGCCGGCTATGATTTCAAAGCGGCCTGCACCAATCGGGCGCACCACGATCGGCTGCATCACGCCCTGGGCCTTGATCGAATTCGCCAATTCCTCCAGCGCCTGCGGGTCCATGTCCCGGCGCGGCTGGTATTTGCCGCGCTGGATCAGGTCCAGCGGCAGGTGCTGCAGCTCGCGCTCGTCGGCCTGCACTGCCTGTTCTTCAAGGGTCGTGACAGTCGGACCACTCAGCAGTGCATCCAGTCCACGTCCGAGACCTCGTTTCTTGACGGCCATGGGGATTCCTTAAGTTGGCTGGGCTGCAGCGGTGCGTGAATTGCGGCGTTGACGGCGAACCATCTCGCCGGCCAGCGCCAGATAGGCAATGGCGCCGCGGGAAGACTTGTCGTACGCCAGCGCGGGCATGCCATAGCTTGGCGCTTCGGCCAGGCGGATGTTGCGTGGAATCACGGTGTCGTAGAGCTGATCGCCGAAGTGTTCCTTGAGCTGTGCCGACACATCGTTCATCAGGCTCAGGCGCGGGTCATACATGGTCCGCAGCAGGCCTTCGATTTGCAGGTTCGGGTTGAGCAACTCGGCGATACGCTTGATGTTATCCACAAGGTCGCTCAAGCCTTCGAGCGCGAAATACTCGCACTGCATGGGGATAATCACCCCGTCGGCCGCAACCAGTGCGTTCAACGTCAGCATCGACAGCGACGGCGGGCAGTCGATCAAAATGTAGTCGTAATTCTCTCGGATCGGCGCCAGGGCGCTGCGCAGACGGCTTTCTTTCATCTGCATTTCCAGCAGCACCACTTCCGCCGCGGTCAAATCGCGGTTGGCCGGCAGCAGTTGATAACCGCCGTGCTCGGAGAAGTGCATGGCCTGGGCCAGGTCGCACTCGCCAATCAGCAAGTCGTAGACCGAGTTTTCCAGGCCGTGTTTATCCACACCGCTACCCATGGTGGCGTTGCCCTGTGGATCGAGATCGATCAACAGCACCCGACGCTTGGTAGCGACCAGGGATGCTGCGAGGTTGATGCAGGTGGTGGTTTTGCCCACGCCACCTTTCTGGTTCGCTATCGCGAATACCTTAGCCATTCTTGCTTGTGTTCCCAATCATGCCGTGCGGCGCAGTATCAGCAGATGGCGTTGGCCTTGGCAACCGGGTACGGCCAAGGCGTGTTCGCTATCGAGGTGGAAGTCTGCCGGCAATGCTAACAGCTCGTCGCTTGGATGAACGCCCTTCATTGCCAGCCAACGGGTATCGCGGTCGCCGAGGTGGCGGGTCCAGTTGCTGAAGTTCTCCATGCTGCTGAACGCCCGGGAAACAATTCCGTTGAAAGGCTGTTCAGGCGTAAAGGCTTCGACGCGACTGTGGATAACTTGCAGGTTATCCAGCTTGAGTTCGAGTTTGACCTGGGTCAGGAAGCGGGTTTTCTTGCCGTTGCTGTCCAGGCAGGTCACTTGCGACTCCGGAAACAGGATCGCCAGCGGGATGCCGGGCATGCCGCCGCCGCTGCCAACGTCGAGCCAGCGGCCGTTTTCGATAAACGGCATGACACTGAGACTGTCGAGCAGATGGCGGGAGACCATTTCGTCCGGGTCACGCACCGCAGTGAGGTTGTAAGCCTTGTTCCATTTGATCAACAGGGCCAGATAACCCAGCAGCAACTCGTGCTGGGCTTCGGTCAGGTTGACGCCAAGCTGGCGAGCACCTGTGGATAACTCTTCGGCGTGTTGCGAGGTGACCAACGAACTCAAGCGCTTTGCTCCAACTGACGGCCCGCGCCGCGTTTTTTCAAATGAATCATCAACAGCGAGATGGCTGCCGGCGTGACGCCCGGGATACGGGACGCCTGGCCCAGGGTCTCCGGTCGAGTTATCCCCAGCTTGCCTTGGATCTCTTTCGACAGCCCGGAAATGTTTGTGTAATCGATATCCACAGGCAGCTTGGTGTCTTCGCTGGCCCGCAGACGAGCGATCTCATCCTGCTGACGGTCAATGTAACCGGCGTATTTGGTCTTGATTTCGACCTGCTCGGCAACCTGTGGATCTTCTGCGCCAGCGCCGGTGACCGAGATCAGACCAGCGTAGTCGATTTCCGGCCGGGACAGCAGGTTCAGCAAGTTGTATTCGTGAGTCAGCGGCGTGCCGAATTTTTCGGCAATCGCATCGCCTTGCTCGGTGCCCGGGCGAACCCAGGTACTTTTCAGGCGTTGCTCTTCCAACTCGATACTTTCGCGTTTTTTGCAGAAGGCCGCCCAACGCACGTCGTCGACCAGGCCCAATTCGCGACCTTTTTCGGTCAAGCGCAGGTCGGCGTTGTCTTCCCGCAGGATCAGGCGGTATTCGGCCCGGGACGTAAACATTCGGTACGGTTCCTGGGTTCCGAGGGTGATCAGGTCGTCGACCAACACACCGATGTACGCCTCATCGCGACGCGGGCACCAGCTGTCTTTGCCCTGTGCACGCAGTGCCGCGTTGGTTCCGGCCAGCAAACCCTGGGCGCCGGCTTCTTCGTAACCGGTGGTGCCGTTGATTTGCCCTGCAAAGAACAAACCGCCGATGACCTTGGTTTCCAGGCTGTATTTCAGGTCACGCGGGTCGAAGTAGTCGTACTCGATGGCGTAGCCAGGACGCACGATGTGCGCATTTTCCATACCGCGAATCGACTGCACGATCTGGATTTGCACGTCGAACGGCAAGGAAGTTGAAATCCCGTTCGGGTAAAGCTCGTGGGTAGTCAGACCTTCCGGTTCGATAAAAACCTGGTGGCTTTCCTTGTCGGCAAAGCGGTGGATCTTGTCTTCGATCGACGGGCAGTAGCGCGGGCCAATACCTTCGATCACCCCGGAATACATCGGCGAACGGTCGAGGTTCGCAGCAATGATTTCGTGGGTGCGGGCGTTGGTATGGGTAATCCAGCAACTGACCTGCTTTGGATGCTGTTCCTTGGAGCCCATGAACGACATCACCGGGATCGGTGTATCGCCGGCTTGCTCGGTCATCACCGAGAAATCCACAGACCGGCCATCAATTCGCGGCGGCGTGCCGGTTTTCAGGCGACCAACACGCAGTGGCAGTTCGCGAAGGCGCTGAGCCAAGGCGATTGACGGTGGATCACCGGCGCGGCCACCGGAATAGTTCTGCATACCGATGTGGATAAGTCCGCCGAGGAAGGTACCGGTGGTCAACACCACGGATTCTGCGAAGAAACGCAGGCCCATTTGCGTGACAACACCGCGTACCTGGTCTTGTTCGACGATCAGGTCATCGGCTGCCTGTTGAAATATCCACAGGTTCGGCTGGTTTTCCAGGGTTTCGCGGACAGCGGCCTTGTACAGGATGCGGTCGGCTTGAGCACGTGTGGCTCGTACGGCCGGGCCTTTGCGACTGTTCAATACGCGAAATTGAATACCACCTTTGTCGGTAGCCATGGCCATCGCGCCGCCGAGGGCATCGATTTCCTTGACCAGATGGCTTTTGCCAATCCCGCCAATCGCGGGGTTGCAGCTCATGGCGCCGAGGGTTTCCACGTTATGCGTCAGCAACAGGGTTTTTGCCCCCATGCGTGCTGACGCCAGTGCTGCCTCGGTACCGGCATGACCGCCGCCGATGACGATCACTTCAAAACGGGAAGGGAAATCCACCACGCACCTCGTGCCTGCTTCTGTAGGTAATTAGGAATGAGCGTTCGAGATCAGGTTTTCGAACGAGTCGGCAAGTATAGGGACTTCGCCCTTCCTAAAGAACCCTTTGCACAAAATTTAACCAGCTGTGGATGAATCACGAACAATAGAAATTAAAAGAGAGAAATTTATTAAATCTTTGTTTTTATGTTTATTTCTACTGAGGCATGTTTCTGTGGATAAATCTCTACAGGCCTTTATTTACATTATGTACAGAGATTCAAAAGTCTGTGGTTAGGTGCCAATGAGGCCCTTGGATAAGTGCTTTAAGCCTGTGGATTAAACGGGTGGTTATCCACAGAGGGGTTTTTACTCAGGTTTCAAGCCTGGTTATCAACTGGGCACAGGGGCGGTTATTCACAGGGCTTAATCCACAGAAAATACGGATCCCGATAAGTTTCAGGCAGGCAGATGCCTCCGAAAATCCTCGGTCAGGCAGGAAACAGTTCATTTGCATTTGTGAAACGGGTTGATGGAACGCCTATTGTGAGAAAGCGTCACGGCAGTTAATAATAGTTATTATCATTAACCTGCCTCGTCACCTCTCATGGCCCTTCCCTCGCATACCGTTGCAGTCCAACACATCTATGAGCAGCACCATTCGTGGTTGCACAGCTGGCTCAAGGGAAAGTTGCATAACGCCTGCGATGCAGCTGACGTGGCACACGATACGTTCGTGCGGATCCTGGGCGGCCGCAATGCGACGCAGATCCTCGAGCCCAGGGACTATCTGGCCACAGTTGCCCGGGGACTGGTGATTGACCGCTATCGTCGCCGCGCCATTGAGCAGGCCTATCTGCAAACCCTGGCAGACCGGCCCGAAGCGATCGCAATCAGTGAAGAAGACAAGGCCATCATCATTGAAACCCTCGTTGCTGTGGATAAAGCCTTGTGTGGGCTGGGGGAGCGGGCCAGGCGAATTTTCATGCTGTCCCAGGTCGAAGGCCTGACTTATCAACAGATCGCCGATCAGTTGCGTGTCTCGCTGACCACCGTCAAGAAACATATGGTTCGGGCCCTGACTGAATGCGCCTTGATCATGGCGGGCATGTAATGGCTGCCCCGGATCGCAAGACGTTCGAAGCCGCCGCCAGTTGGTACGTGCAATTTCAATCGCAGCCACCGACACCCGCGCAACAAAGTGCCTGGCAGCAATGGCTCAACGGCGATCCCTCCCATCAGGCGGCCTGGAACCAGATGGAGCAGTTGCAACGTGGCCTCGGTGCGCTACCCAAGGACTTCACCCGTCGTGCGCTCTCGGCCAGTCAACAACGGCGGCAAGTGCTCAAGCTGATGCTGATGCTCGGTGCCGCCGGGTACTTGGGGTGGAACGTTCAACAACACACATCCCTGGGCAACCTCTGGGCTGACTATCGGACCAAGGTCGGCGAACGACGGCGAATCGGGTTGGCCGACGGCACTCAAATTGACCTCAATACGAACACGGCTATCGACGTACTTTTCGATGGGCAGCAGCGACTGGTCCGTTTGCGTGAGGGGGAAGTACTTATCCACACCGGAAAGTCGGGCCGGCAGACACCGTTTTATGTCGAAACCCATGAGGGTCGTGTTCAAGCCTTGGGTACGCGGTTCACTGTTCGCCAACTGCAAGGGTCGACGCGGGTTGGTGTGCTGGAAGACCGGGTCAGCGTGCAACCCGTCGACCAGCCGGCCCATAGCCGAGTGCTTGGACCTGGTGAGAGTGTCGACTTCGGCACGCAAGACGTAGGCCCCAGCCATATTTATCGCAGGAACCAAGCCGCATGGGTCGACGGCCAACTGATCGTTCTGGATGCGCGACTGGGGGATGTCATCGACGAACTGGCGCGCTATCGGCCGGGCGTTATGCAGTGCGATGCCGCATCAGCGCGGCTGCGGGTGTCCGGCACTTTCCGTCTTGATTCCACCGACGCCGTATTGGCCAACTTGCAGGTCACGCTGCCGATCCACGTGAAGTATTTCACGCGCTATTGGGTCTCCGTAACGCTTACAGCTTGATACTGAAAAAATACTCTCAACTGGGGTTATCTTTTTTTTACCTGGCGCGGCCCTACAGGTAATCACGATGCTACCTTCAGGGCTTACTCACACATGCGCCTTCCTACAAAACTTCGCCAGCGTCTCTCCCATCACGGCATCACGTATGGCTTGCTGCTGGCCACGGCCGCGACTGCCAGCACCTTGCTATGCACTCGGGCCATTGCTGCCAGCCCAGTGCAACATTACGTGATCGCCTCCGGGCCACTCGACAATGCCTTGAGCCAATTTGCGTCGAAGGCCAATGTGATTCTGTCATTCTCGCCGCAGCAGACGGCGCGCCTGCAAAGTCCTGGGCTGGAGGGTGACTACTCGGTGGAGCAAGGGTTTGCGTTATTGCTGCAAAACTCGGGATTGCAGGCGGCGGTTCAAGGCCCCGGCAGCTACGCGCTGCAGCCGGCTACGAGCGGGGAACAGCTCATGTTGGCCCCCACTACTGTCAGCACTTATCAACAGACTGGGTTCAATCAGGAAATTGCCGGGGATATAGGTTACAAGGCGCAAAACAGCCGAATCGGTACCAAGACCAGCACACCATTGTCGGAAACCCCGCGCTCGGTGTCGGTGGTGACCGGCCAGCGCATCAAGGATCAAAAATCCCAGACGCTCACAGAAGTGCTGGGCTATGTGCCGGGAATCTTTGCCCCTCCCTTCGCTGCGGGCGACGGGCTGGCCGGTGACTTGTTCTTCATTCGCGGTTTCAACGCCACGGATTATGGCTACGGCCTGCTGCGCGATGGCTTGCGAGTCCAAGGCAACCGGTATGACACCACCAGCGAACCTTATGGCCTGGAACGGGTGGAGATATTCCGTGGCCCTTCTTCCCTGCTCTACGGCGAAAACGCACCCGGTGGCCTGGTCAACCTGGTGAGTAAACACCCGACAGCTACACCACAAGGCGAAGTTCAGCTGACCTACGGTTCTAATAACCGGCGCCAGGTGGGTGTGGATATCTCCGGTCCCTTGGACGACAGCGGCAATATCCTTGGACGGGTGGTGATGCTCGGCAGGAAGTCCGACACCCAGACCGATCACGTTCCCGATGACCGTCTGTATATCGCACCGTCCCTGACCCTCAATTTCGACGACTACAACACCCTGACGCTGCTGGCCAACTACCAGAAAGACCACACCAATCTTGAACTTGGCCTACCTGCAGCAGGCACGTTACTGACCAACCCCAACGGAAAGCTCTCCAAGCACACCATGCTCGGTGACCCGGATTGGAACACCTTCGAACGGGAAACCTGGAGCACCGGCTACGAGTTCAGCCACAGCTTCAATGATGACTGGCAGTTTCGGCAGAACTCGCGCTACATGCAGTCGCGAATCACCCGCCATGAAACCTGGCCAGGCAACCTGAATAATGCGGGGTTCGGCACACAGCTGAACATGAATGCCTACGACCGCTACAACAAATCGATGGTCTACTCGCTGGATAACCAGTTGGAAGGCAAATTCCAGGTAGGCGGGCTGGAAAATACCGTGCTGTTCGGTGCCAGCTATGACCGTACCTCGTTCAGCCAGGATTGGAATGCCGGATTTGCAGGCACGATCAATGTGTATAACCCGGTGTACCTGAGGGACCCATTGACGCCTCTCGCGGTGCAAAACACGTTGCTCGAACAGCAGATGAAAGGTGTTTATGCACAGCTTCAGAGCAAGTATGACCACTGGTTATTCTTGCTCGGCGGGCGGCAGGACTGGGTCGACAGTGATTTTCGCGACAAGGTGCCCAAGGCCGGCAACATCAGCTCTGAAGACCGCAAGTTCACCTATCAGGGCGGGATCATGTACCAGTTCGACAATGGCCTGACGCCATATGTCAGCTACTCGACCGCGTTCGTCCCGGTACAGCAGATCTCCAATGCCGGCACACCGCTGGACCCGATCACCAGCAGTCAATACGAAGTAGGCCTCAAGTACGAGCCAACCGGCTGGGACACGGCGATGACGTTGTCGGTCTATGACTTGCGCAAGCAGGACGACACGTACCTCGACGCCACGACCAATACCTACCGCCAGGTCGGCGAAAGCCGGGCCAAGGGTGTGGAAGTGGAGGTCAACAACAACCTCACACCTAATTTGAACGTGACTGCGGCCTACACCTACACCGATGCTCGGATTACCAAGGATTCGGCAACGTCGCTCGTGGAAGGTCACCAGATGACCGGTGTTCCGCGTAATCAGGCTTCGGTCTGGGGCAAATACCGCTTTCTTGATGGCCAGCTCAAGGGCTTGTCCGTCGGTGGCGGCGTGCGCTACTTCGACAGCACTTTCGCTTACACCGCGCCTTCTCTATACGGGAAGCTGGATGCTGGAAGCGTGACGTTGGTGGATGCCGCCATTGGTTACCAGATTGACCAGCACTGGTCGGTAGACGTGAATGCGAAGAACCTGTTCGACAAGGAGTATGTGTCCGGCTGCAACGATGCGGGCCGCTGCTACTGGGGTGAAAGCCGGACGTTACTCGGAACAGTTTCCTACAACTGGTAACCAGCCAGCTGTGGATAACCGCCTATTTCCCGATACAGAAGCTTGAAAAGATCCGCCCCAACAAATCATCGGAGCTGAATGCGCCGGTGATCTCACCCAACAGCTGCTGCGCCTGGCGTAAATCCTCAGCCAGCAGCTCACCGGCTCCTGCCAGCGTCAGTTGCGCACGGCCATGCTCGAGGGCGGCGCTGGCATGCCGCAGTGCCTCCAGGTGCCTGCGACGAGCGCTGAAGCTGCTTTCCGAAGTCTGCTCGTAGCCCATGCACGCTTTCAGATGATCGCGCAGCAGTTCCAGCCCTTCTCCTGCAGCCTTGGCACTCAAGCTGATTGTCACGTGGCCATCTTCACTGACTTCCAGGGCAATTGCCTCGCCCGTCAGGTCAGCCTTGTTGCGAATCAGCGTGACCTTGGCCGGGTCCGGCCGTTGTTCGAGGAATTCCGGCCACAGTGCGAACGGGTCTGCAGCCTCTGGCGCGGTGGCATCCACCACCAGCAACACGCGGTCAGCTTCCGTGATGGCCTTCAACGCGCGTTCCACCCCGATCTTTTCCACCTGGTCATCGGTGTCACGCAGTCCAGCGGTGTCCACCACATGCAGGGGCATGCCATCGATGTGGATATGTTCGCGCAGGATATCCCGCGTGGTGCCGGCGATCTCGGTGACGATCGCGGCCTCTCGCCCGGCCAGGGCATTGAGCAGGCTCGACTTGCCGGCGTTGGGACGGCCGGCAATCACCACGGTCATACCGTCGCGCAGCAAGGCACCTTGCCCGGCTTCGCGCAGCACTGTGGATAACTCATCACGAACCTTATCCAGCATCGCCAGGACATGGCCATCGGCAAGGAAGTCGATTTCTTCCTCCGGGAAATCAATCGCGGCCTCCACGTAGATGCGCAAGCTGATCAACTGCTCGGTGAGGTTATGCACACGCAGGGAAAACGCGCCCTGCAACGAGCGCAACGCATTGCGCGCAGCTTGTGCAGAGCTGGCTTCGATCAGGTCGGCAATCGCCTCGGCCTGGGCCAGGTCGAGTTTGTCGTTGAGGAACGCGCGTTCGCTGAATTCACCCGGACGTGCCAGGCGGCAACCCAACTGCAGGCAACGCTGCAGCAGCATGTCCAGAACGATCGGGCCGCCGTGGCCTTGCAGCTCCAGGACGTCTTCGCCGGTAAAGGAGTTCGGCCCCGGGAAATAAAGGGCGATACCTTCATCCAGCACTTCTTCATCAGCACCTAAAAACGGCCCGTAATGCGCATACCTCGGCTTCAGTTCCCGCCCACTGATGGCCTGGGCCGCCACGCCGGCGAGCGGCCCGGAAATACGAACGATACCGACACCACCACGACCTTGAGCGGTGGCGACAGCGGCGATGGTTTCACGAGGAGCGCTCATGGCGGGTACCCGGATAAAAGTGACAGAAAGCAAAACGCCCCACTAGGGGGCGTCTTGAGTGGTGTTATCCACAGAGTAAATTACGCCTCGGCTTTTTTGGTAGCCGCTTCGATTTTACGTGTGATGTACCACTGTTGGGAGATCGACAGGCAGTTGTTGACCACCCAGTACAGCACCAGACCAGCCGGGAACCACAGGAAGAAGAAGGTGAAGATGATTGGCATCATTTTCATTACCTTGGCCTGCATCGGGTCCGGCGGAGTCGGGTTCAGGCGCTGCTGGATGAACATGGTCGCGCCCATGATGATCGGCAGGATAAAGAACGGGTCTTTGATCGACAGGTCAGTTATCCACAGCATGAACGGAGCCTGGCGCATTTCCACGCTTTCCAGGAGCACCCAGTACAGCGACAGGAATACCGGCATCTGCACCAGAATCGGCAAGCATCCACCCAGCGGGTTGATCTTCTCTTTCTTGTACAGCTCCATCATGGCCTGGGACATTTTCTGCCGGTCATCGCCATGTTGTTCTTTCAGCGCAGCCAGTTTCGGGGCCACGGCACGCATACGCGCCATCGACTTGTAGCTGGCGGCCGACAGTGGGAAGAAGATCCCCTTGATCAGCATGGTCAGCAGGATAATCGAGAAGCCCCAGTTACCCACAATGCTGTGGATATGTTGCAGCAGCCAGAAAATAGGCTGGGCAATGAACCACAGAATGCCGTAATCCACAGTCAGTTCCAGACCTGGGGATAACTCTTTGAGGACTGCCTGGCTCTTCGGACCGGCGTACAACGTGGCGCTGGCTTCAGCCTTGGCACCCGGCGCGACGGTCAACGTCGGGCCAGTAAAGCCAATGATGTAGTTGCCTTGGCTGTCTTTGCGGGTTTGAACCAGGTTGGCATCACCTTTGTTCGGGATCCATGCGGTCACGAAGTAGTGTTGCAACCAGGCAACCCAGCCACCTTGAACGGTTTCTTTCAGCGCGCCCTTGTCGATATCTTTCATCGACACTTTTTTGTACGGCTCGCTACTTGTCCACAGGGCTGCGCCCAGGTACGTCGCGGTGCCGGTGGCGGTACTGGAAGAAGGATCGGCGCTGTTGTCACGCTTGAGCTGGGCAAACAGGTTGCCCGTCCACGGCTTCGCGCTTTCGTTGTCGATCAGGTAAGTGACTTTCAGATCGTACAAACCGCGGGTGAAGCTGAAACGCTTGATGTAGTTGACGCCGTCGTGACTGAATTTCAGGTCGACGTTCAACTGGTTCTGGCCATCGGCCAGTTGATAAGTCTTCTGTTCGGTCGAATAAACCGGACGACCGGTAGCACGAGCATCCGGACCGTCAGTACCGGTCAGGCCACTTTGCGCCAGATATACACGTTCGCCACCGTTATCGAACAGCTGGAACGGAACATCCGGATGGTCTTGGCGACGTGGATACAGCGGCAGCTTCAGCTGGGCGATATCACCACCCTGTGGGTCGATTGCCAGGTCCAGTACATCCGTTTTTACATGGATGAGGTCTTTATTGGTGACGACCGGGGTTTCTACCGGGGTACTGGTATCGGCATTCGCGCTGGGTACATCGGCACTGGCGGCAGCATTGTTACCCAGTGGCGTATCCGGAATAGCCGGCGCCGACTGATTGGTAGCAACATTCTGAGTCGGCAGGGCAGCTTGGCCATAATCCTGGTTCCACTTAAGAACCATAGAGTAGGACACGATTGCCAGGGCGACGATCAGGATCGTGCGTTTAATATCCATGATTACTCGGCCATCGAAGAAGAACGGGAGGTAGGGATAGGCGGAACCGGGTCATAACCACCGGGATTCCACGGATGACAGCGACCTAAACGACGAAAGGTCAGCCAGCCACCGCGCAGAAGGCCATGATTTTCTATGGCTTCCAACGCGTAGCAGGAACAACTGGGGTAGAAACGACAGTGGTTTGCCATCAGGGGACTAATGGCATAGCGGTAAAACTGGATCGGAACGAGGGCCAGTTTACGCATCAGTACTGTCTACCCCTACAGTTTCGGTGCTGACAGCTGGTGCTGGCTTGTTGGTACGAGCCAAACGTTTCCAGAGCTTGCCGAAATGCTGAATCAATTCGGGGTTTTCTACGTCCCCCAAGCCTTTGCGCGCGACGATAACAATATCCCAACCAACCAGAGTTTCCTGGTGGAGGCGAAACGATTCGCGCATCAGACGCTTGAGGCGATTGCGCTCAACGGAGAGCTTTACGCTCTTCTTGCCGATCACCAACCCGAGACGGGGGTGATCCAGATCGTTGTTACGCGCAAGGAGCAGGAGATTTTTCCCCGGAACCTTGCCGGTGGGGGAGTCAAAGACTGCCTTGAAATGCCGGGGGGTTAGCAGACGCTTTTCCCGACTGAAGTCCTGACTCACCACCAGTACCGGATTATCAAACTGCCAGACGCGCACGACCTTTGGCGCGGCGACGCGACAGGACAGCACGGCCGTTCTTGGTGGCCATGCGAGCACGGAAGCCGTGAGTACGGGCGCGTTTGATGGTGCTTGGTTGGAAAGTACGTTTCATGGCGTGTTACCTGGTTCGTCCACAACGGGCCGGAATGGCCCCCGTTTTAAGAGACCGGCGATTCTAGAGAAAGCAAGCCTCTAGGTCAATTTCCAACCAGCTTTTCCTTTAATTAGATATCTGGAGGCCTGCGGACCGAATCCGGGCGATTCGCCTTTCACGAGCAATGCCATAGATATAAAAATAAAGAAGGAAGTTATTTAAAGCTTTTCTGTAAAGCTTATAAAAGCTAGGCACCCCATCTTCTGTGGATAACTGCCTTTAGGCCATATTCTACGGGCTGTACAGAGAATGACAACACGGGGGAGAAACGGTGCTCTGCCTGTGCTGCGCTATCGGATAAGCTGTGTGTGGAATGGCTAGTTATCCACAGGCCAGTTACCCACAGACTTTCGACCCCACTTGTACAACGAGCTTAGGGGCGCTTATCCACAGAGCTTATGCACAGACCATTTGTCGCCTTTTTTACGGTTAAGGCATTGATTCTTGGCGCCCTGTGAGCAACCTACATGTGGATAAGTGGGCGGCTGGCCGCTACAATGGCGGCTGTTTTTGCCTCACCGGCTTTCAACTTAGGGGATATCCGTGTCAGTGGAACTTTGGCAGCAGTGCGTGGAGCTTTTGCGCGATGAGCTGCCTGCCCAGCAATTCAACACCTGGATCCGTCCGCTACAGGTCGAAGCCGAAGGCGACGAGTTGCGTGTCTACGCACCCAATCGTTTTGTTCTCGACTGGGTCAACGAGAAATACCTGAGCCGCGTTCTCGAATTACTCGATGAACATGGCAACGGGCTTGCTCCGGTGCTCTCCTTATTAATAGGCAGCAAACGTAGCTCGGCACCTCGTGCTGCGCCGAATGCACCGTTGGCAGCCAGTGCCTCCCAGGCTCAGGCCGCTGCGGCACCTGTTAATAACTCGCCAGCCCCGGTCGCCCAGACGCCTTCGAAATCCTCGTCGCAGAAAAACGCGCCTATAAATGAAGAGCCGTCCCGCGACAGCTTTGACCCAATGGCCGGCGCCAGCTCACAACAGGCCCCGGTTCGTGCCGAACAGCGCACCGTCCAGGTAGAGGGTGCGCTCAAGCACACCAGCTATCTGAACCGCACGTTCACCTTTGAGAACTTTGTCGAAGGTAAATCCAACCAGCTGGCCCGCGCGGCTGCCTGGCAGGTCGCCGACAATCCCAAGCACGGTTACAACCCGCTCTTCCTTTATGGTGGCGTTGGCTTGGGTAAAACTCACTTGATGCACGCCGTGGGTAACCACCTATTAAAGAAGAACCCGAATGCCAAGGTCGTGTACCTGCACTCGGAGCGCTTCGTGGCCGATATGGTCAAGGCGTTGCAGCTCAACGCCATCAACGAGTTCAAGCGGTTCTACCGTTCCGTTGATGCCTTGCTGATCGATGACATTCAATTCTTCGCCCGCAAGGAACGTTCCCAGGAAGAGTTTTTCCACACGTTCAACGCGTTGCTCGAAGGTGGCCAGCAGGTCATCCTGACCAGTGACCGTTATCCGAAGGAAATCGAAGGCCTGGAAGAGCGCCTGAAGTCGCGCTTCGGCTGGGGCCTGACCGTAGCGGTAGAACCGCCGGAGCTTGAAACCCGCGTCGCGATCCTGATGAAAAAGGCCGACCAGGCCAAAGTCGACCTGCCGCACGACGCCGCGTTCTTTATCGCCCAGCGCATTCGCTCCAACGTGCGTGAACTGGAAGGCGCACTCAAGCGGGTCATCGCTCACTCGCACTTCATGGGTCGTGACATCACCATCGAGCTGATTCGCGAATCCCTGAAAGACCTGCTGGCGTTGCAAGACAAGCTGGTGAGTGTGGATAACATCCAGCGCACCGTGGCCGAGTATTACAAGATCAAGATTTCCGACCTGCTGTCCAAGCGCCGTTCGCGCTCGGTGGCACGTCCCCGCCAGGTAGCGATGGCGCTCTCCAAAGAGCTGACCAACCACAGCCTGCCGGAAATTGGTGATGTGTTTGGCGGTCGCGACCACACCACGGTCTTGCACGCGTGCCGCAAGATCAACGAACTTAAGGAATCCGACGCGGATATTCGCGAGGACTACAAGAACCTGCTGCGTACACTGACTACTTGATGAACACCAGCGCAGCTTATTAAGGCAAGGGACTAGACCATGCATTTCACCATTCAACGCGAAGCCCTGTTGAAACCCCTGCAACTGGTCGCAGGCGTCGTCGAGCGCCGACAGACCTTGCCGGTGCTTTCCAACGTATTGCTGGTTGTCGAAGGCCAGCAATTGTCCTTGACCGGTACCGACCTGGAAGTCGAGCTGGTCGGTCGCGTCCAGCTCGAAGAGCCCGCCGAACCCGGCGAGATCACCGTGCCGGCGCGCAAGCTGATGGACATCTGCAAGAGCCTGCCCAACGACGCGCTGATCGACATCAAGGTTGATGAGCAAAAGCTGGTGGTCAAGGCCGGTCGCAGCCGTTTCACCCTGTCGACCTTGCCGGCCAACGACTTCCCGACCGTGGAAGAAGGTCCAGGCTCGCTGACCTGCAGCCTGGAACAAAGCCGACTGCGCCGCTTGATCGAGCGCACCAGCTTCGCCATGGCCCAGCAGGACGTGCGTTATTACCTTAACGGCATGCTGCTGGAAGTCTCCGAAGGCATCATCCGCGCCGTAGCCACCGACGGTCACCGTCTGGCCATGTGCTCGATGAAGGCCGATATCGGTCAGCCGGATCGCCACCAGGTGATCGTGCCGCGTAAAGGTATTCTGGAACTCGCGCGCCTGCTGACTGAGCCGGATGGCAATGTCAGTATCGTGCTGGGCCAGCACCACATCCGCGCGACCACTGGCGAGTTCACCTTCACTTCCAAGCTGGTTGACGGCAAGTTCCCGGATTACGAGCGCGTTCTGCCTAAAGGCGGCGACAAGCTGGTGATCGGTGATCGTCAGGCCCTGCGTGAAGCGTTCAGCCGTACCGCTATTCTTTCCAACGAGAAATACCGTGGTATCCGCCTGCAATTGGCCAACGGCCAACTGAAAATCCAGGCGAATAACCCTGAGCAGGAAGAAGCGGAAGAAGAAGTGGGCGTCGACTACAACGGCGGCAACCTGGAAATCGGCTTCAACGTCAGCTACCTGTTGGACGTGCTGGGCGTGATGACCACTGAACAGGTTCGCCTGATTCTGTCTGACTCCAACAGCAGCGCCCTGGTACAAGAATCCGACAACGATGACTCGGCTTACGTTGTCATGCCGATGCGCCTGTAATCATGTTCAGCAGAAGCTAGATGTCCCTCAGTCGCGTCTCGGTCACCGCGGTGCGCAATTTGCACCCGGTGACCTTCTCCCCCTCCCCCCGCATCAATATCCTCCACGGCGCCAACGGCAGTGGCAAAACCAGCGTGCTGGAAGCCATTCACCTGCTGGGGCTCGCTCGTTCCTTTCGCAGTGCCCGCTTGTTGCCGGTGATTCAGTACGAGCAACTGGCGTGCACAGTATTTGGCCAAGTCGAATTGGCCGAAGGCGGTCATAGCAGCCTGGGGATTTCTCGTGATCGTCAGGGGGAGTTTCAAATCCGCATCGATGGGCAGAATGCTCGTAGTGCTGCGCAGCTGGCAGAAATCCTGCCGCTGCAACTGATCAACCCGGACAGCTTCCGCTTGCTGGAAGGCGCGCCAAAAATCCGCAGGCAATTCCTCGATTGGGGAGTGTTCCACGTGGAACCGCGTTTCATGGCCACTTGGCAGCGCCTGCAGAAGGCCCTGCGGCAGCGGAACTCATGGCTGCGGCATGGTACACTTGACGCCGCTTCGCAAGCTGCTTGGGACCGGGAACTGTGCCTGGCCAGCGCTGAAATAGATGAATACCGCCGCGCCTATATCAAAGCCTTGAAACCAGTCTTTGAGCAGACCTTGAGCGAGTTACTTGAACTCGAGGGGCTGACGTTGAGCTACTACCGTGGTTGGGACAAAGACCGGGAACTGAGTGCAGTGCTCGCGACGTCCTTGCAACGGGATCAGCAAATTGGTCACACCCAGGCCGGACCACAACGGGCTGATTTGCGCCTTAGATTGGGCGCACATAATGCTGCGGATATCTTGTCCCGCGGTCAGCAGAAGTTGGTGGTCTGCGCTTTGCGTATCGCCCAGGGGCATCTGGTTAGCCAGGCCCGGCGCGGGCAATGTATTTATCTGGTGGATGACTTGCCGTCCGAACTGGACGAGCAGCACCGCCGCGCGTTATGCCGCTTGTTGGAAGACTTACGCTGCCAGGTGTTTATCACCTGTGTAGACCACGAATTATTGAGGGAAGGCTGGCAGACGGAAACGCCAGTCGCTTTGTTCCACGTGGAACAAGGCCGTATCACCCAGACCCACGACCATCGGGAGTGAAGGCATGAGCGAAGAAAATACGAATACGTACGACTCGACCAGCATTAAAGTGCTTAAAGGTTTGGATGCCGTACGCAAACGTCCCGGTATGTACATCGGTGATACCGATGATGGCAGCGGTCTGCACCACATGGTGTTCGAGGTGGTCGATAACTCGATCGACGAAGCTTTGGCCGGTCACTGCGACGACATCAGCATCATCATCCACCCGGACGAATCCATCACCGTACGCGACAACGGTCGCGGCATTCCGGTAGATGTGCATAAAGAAGAAGGCGTTTCGGCGGCAGAGGTCATCATGACCGTGCTCCACGCCGGCGGTAAGTTCGACGATAACTCCTATAAAGTATCCGGCGGTTTGCACGGTGTAGGTGTTTCGGTAGTAAACGCCCTTTCCGAAGAGCTGATCCTGACTGTACGTCGTAGCGGCAAGATCTGGGAACAGACTTACGTTCATGGTGTTCCACAGGAACCGATGAAAATCGTCGGTGACAGCGAAAGCACTGGTACGCAGATTCACTTCAAGCCTTCGGCTGAAACCTTCAAGAACATCCACTTCAGCTGGGACATTCTGGCCAAGCGGATTCGTGAACTGTCTTTCCTGAACTCCGGTGTGGGTATCGTCCTCAAGGACGAACGCAGCGGCAAGGAAGAGCTGTTCAAGTACGAAGGCGGCCTGCGTGCGTTCGTTGAATACCTGAACACCAACAAGACCGCGGTCAATCAGGTGTTCCACTTCAACATCCAGCGTGAAGACGGCATCGGCGTAGAAATCGCCCTGCAGTGGAACGACAGCTTCAACGAGAACCTGTTGTGCTTCACCAACAACATTCCTCAGCGCGATGGCGGTACTCACCTGGTGGGTTTCCGTTCTGCACTGACGCGTAACCTGAACACCTACATCGAAGCGGAAGGCTTGGCGAAGAAACACAAAGTCGCCACCACCGGTGACGATGCCCGCGAAGGCCTGACCGCCATTATCTCGGTCAAGGTTCCGGATCCGAAGTTCAGCTCCCAGACCAAAGACAAGCTGGTGTCCTCCGAAGTGAAGACAGCGGTCGAACAGGAAATGGGCAAATACTTCTCCGACTTCCTGCTGGAAAACCCGAACGAAGCCAAGCTGGTTGTCGGCAAGATGATCGACGCAGCACGGGCTCGTGAAGCGGCGCGTAAAGCCCGTGAGATGACGCGTCGTAAAGGTGCGCTGGATATCGCCGGCCTGCCGGGCAAACTGGCTGACTGCCAGGAGAAAGACCCTGCCCTCTCCGAACTGTACCTGGTGGAAGGTGACTCTGCTGGCGGTTCCGCCAAGCAGGGTCGCAACCGTCGCACCCAGGCCATCCTGCCGTTGAAGGGTAAGATCCTCAACGTCGAGAAGGCGCGTTTCGACAAGATGATTTCCTCGCAGGAAGTCGGCACCTTGATCACCGCCCTGGGCTGTGGCATCGGCCGCGATGAGTACAACATCGACAAGCTGCGCTATCACAACATCATCATCATGACCGATGCTGACGTTGACGGTTCGCACATCCGCACCCTGCTGCTGACGTTCTTCTTCCGTCAGTTGCCGGAGTTGATCGAGCGTGGCTACATCTACATCGCCCAGCCACCGTTGTACAAAGTGAAAAAAGGCAAGCAAGAGCAATACATCAAAGACGACGACGCCATGGAAGAGTACATGACGCAGTCGGCCCTGGAAGATGCGAGCCTGCACTTGAACGACGAAGCCCCGGGCATCTCCGGTGAAGCGTTGGAGCGCCTGGTAAACGACTTCCGCATGGTGATGAAGACCCTCAAGCGTTTGTCGCGCCTGTACCCTCAGGAGCTGACCGAGCACTTCATCTACCTGCCATCCGTCAGCCTGGAACAGTTGGGTGATCATGCTCACATGCAGGCTTGGTTGGCCCAGTACGAAGTCCGCCTGCGTACCGTTGAAAAATCCGGCCTGGTCTACAAAGCCAGCCTGCGTGAAGACCGTGAACGTAACGTCTGGCTGCCAGAGGTCGAACTGATTTCCCACGGCCTGTCGAACTACGTCACCTTCAACCGCGACTTCTTCGGCAGCAACGACTACAAGACGGTTGTTACCCTCGGCGCGCAACTGAGCACCCTGCTGGACGACGGTGCTTACATTCAGCGTGGCGAGCGCAAGAAAGCGGTCAAAGAGTTCAAGGAAGCCCTGGACTGGTTGATGGCGGAAAGCACCAAGCGCCATACCATTCAGCGATACAAAGGTCTGGGCGAAATGAACCCGGATCAGCTGTGGGAAACCACCATGGACCCAGCCCAGCGTCGCATGCTGCGCGTGACCATCGAAGACGCCATTGGCGCGGACCAGATCTTCAACACCCTGATGGGTGATGCGGTCGAGCCTCGTCGTGACTTCATCGAGAGCAATGCCCTGGCGGTTTCCAACCTGGACTTCTGATCAGGTTGCAGCAAAAAAAAAGGCCAACGCTTAGCGTTGGCCTTTTTTATGGGCTGGATATGAGCATTTTATAAATGCTCCACGTGGAACATCTCAGTCCTCGGAAGCCGCCGTCACACTCTCCAACCGATATCCGTACCCATAGATCGTCAGCAACTGCCAACCCCGATCCGCCGTCAGCCCGAGCTTATTCCGCAGCCGATAAATATGCGTATCCAGCGGCCGCGACGACACCATCTCCTCATGGGTCCAGAACCGTTCATACAGGTACTCTCGAGACAGCGGCCGCGCCAGGTTCTCAAACAGGCACCGCGCCAGGCGGTATTCGCGCTCCGTCAGGCTGATGGGTTTTCCCGCCCTGCTCACCGTGAGTTCAGCATCATCAAAGGTCAGGTCATTGAAGGTATGCACCTCACTGGCTGCAGACTTCTGCAACCCGTGGCGACGCAGAACGGCATTCACCCGAGCCTTAAGCTCATTGGGACGAAACGGCTTGCTGACGTAATCATCGGCACCACTGTTCAGCGCCTGGACGATATCGCTCTCGGCATCGCGGCTGGTAAGCATGATGGCGGCTGGCGGCGCTTCCATGTGCTCGCGGGTCCAGCGCAGCAATGCCAGGCCACTGAGGTCAGGTAGTTGCCAGTCAAGGATCAGCAAGTCAAAGGTCTCGCGGCGCAGTTGTCGCAGCAGGTCTTCTCCACGCTCGAAGCAGTGCAGGGCCCATGGCTGATCCGCAGCGCTGGGGATTTGTCGCAGTGTCTGTTCCACCCGCCGCAGTTCAGCAGGTTCGTCATCCAGTATTGCGACACGCATGGCAGGGTCCTTTCTTATTGAAGAATGCGGGCATCGAATCTGAACAATTATGGCCAGATTCTCAGGCCCTCTGAATCTCTCGGTACGCTGATATCAAATGGCCGCAAGCCATTGGAAATCGTCAACACCCAAGCTGGGAAGATACCGGCTCGAGACCTTCAGGAAAAGGATCAATGGCAATCTGGTTTTATGCTGTTTCGAGACGTATGGCCGTTCTGGGGAAGGTTGATGTATGGGGAAGACTGGTATTGGTGGTGATGGTTGCTACGCTGGGCACGGAAACGGTCGGGGCCAATAAGCCGGCGATACCTATGCCGTTCGAGGAACGGCAGACTTTGAGTGAGCCCGGCAATGGCATGGGCTTCGCCCGTTCACCGTTTCAGCAACTCAGCGAACAGCAGCAGACCCAACGTTGGGTATTTTAAGTACCCGCAAATCTGAACAAATGTTGCGAATCGGTCCGATGCACCTATGTTGTAGGTAAATTCGCTCTCGCTGGATGACACACGGATTGGAGCGACGGAAGTGCTCCGACACAGGGACGTGTCATCTTCTGCAATGGATCTCACGCTCCCAGATATTTCGGCTATCGACTGGATACCTCATCGAGTATCGTAGACGGTACTCAAGGTCTTCCCGCTGCAAGACGCTGCCTGAAAGTGCTTTCTGATGACCCATTAGAACTAAAATCTTGATGAGCGCCATGACCTTTTTCCCTTGCCGATTCCGCTCTGCCGCTTCTACGCTGTTGAGTTCGGGCCTGATCGTTACGCTTGGCGTAGTGAGTCTTCCGGCCTTGGCACGCCCTGCCCCTCCCCGTGCACCCTATATCGACGACAACCGGATGTGCCGCGCGCAACCGCTTCCGGCAGTGGTGCAGCACCTCACGGGTGAAGCCTGGAAACTGGATGCCAAGGGTGTGTCCACGGCCCTGGAAGAAGGCATGTTCATTGATGAACAAGAAAGCGTAAAAACCTCATCGGGCGCATTTGTCAGCCTGTTGCTGGGGGACGGCTCGCGGATTGTCTTGCCCTCCAGCTCCCAGGTCCGATTGCATCTGGTCGAGGAGCAATCCATTCCCCAGGTGATTCTTGAAGAAGGTCAGGTCGAGGCTTACGTGATCAAGCGTGCCAGCGACTATGACCGTTTCCAGATCATGACCCCGGTGGGCGTTCTGGGGGTACGCGGCACGCATTTCCGTGTGCGTAACGATGGCGAACAATCGCTGGTGGAAGTACTCAACGGGCAAGTGGCGGTCAATCGTGATGACGCTCCACCGAGCCCGCGCCCTATCAAGAAGAAGCCCATTACCGGTCCAGTCTCTGGTGAAGTAAAGGTTGGTGCGCGGCAGGGCCTGGCCTTCAAGAAACAAGGCGAACTCAAACCCGTGGAACTGCTTGATGCGCCACGGTTGGTCGGCCAGGACGGCCAAAAGGGCGATGCGCCTGTCTGGACCCTGTTCCTGCGGCCATTGGCCGGGGCCCAGCGCTACCGGGCCCAGGTCGCGACCGATAAGGAGTTTCTGAACATCAAGCAGGAAAACTTCTCCGACAAGCCGCAAATGCGCTTCACTGGGCTGAAAGCATCGTTCTATCACGTTCGCTTGTCGGCATATGATGAACACGGGCTTGAGGGAGAAACCGGGGTTTATGACATTTTCTATTACCCACCCGCGAACCGCGTGCAGTAGTGCCCTGGACGCGAGCCGGTGAGGCTGTGGCACAGGGCTGAAAAGCGCCAACCGACTCAGGCTCAGCGGCTGTTCAATGGCCTGGTGCGCGAATGGCTGTGGGTCAGCCTGTTGCTATTACCCATCACGGCCTTCCTGTCCCTGAGCCCTGGCCTGGCCCTCAATAACCCGCTGTATGACAGCCTCCGCCGGCTGACGCCTTTATCGGTGGATCCACGCATCCTGCTGGTAACGATCGACGACCGAAGCCTGAAGGAGCTCGGCCAATGGCCGTGGTCCCGACGTGTGCATGCCGACCTGCTTGATCGGCTGAGCGCCGCCAAGCCTGCCGGCATCCTGTTTGATGTGATCTTCAGCGAGCCCGCCCGGGAGCCAGCCAATGACCTGCGCCTGGCCGAGGCTATGTGCAGCGCTGGCAACGTCCTGTTGCCTTTGATTCGTGAAGGTTCGCCACGCTACGGCCAGCCTGTGGCGCAAATCCTGCCTGTGTTGCCCTTGCGTGATTGCGCCCGTAGCGTCGGCCATATCAACGTGGAAGCGGACAGCGACGGCATCGTTCGAAGCCTGTATTTGCGTGAAGGTCCACCCGGTAATTTGACACCGCAGTTAGCCTGGCTGGCGTTTGAACTGAGCGGCCAGCGATCCGGAATGCCGGGCGCACCTGGTCCGTCGGAAAGCTCCAGCTGGCAGCGGGAAAATGCCATTCGAATTCCTTTTATTGCCAGTCATGCCGGCTTTCCCAGCGTGCCGTATATCAGTGTCTTGCGCGGGGAGGTGCCATCCGAGTTGCTGCGCGACCGCTTGATCCTGATTGGCGCTACGGCACCGGGCATGGGCGACCGTTATGTCACGCCGCTTTCGGCCAGTGTCGGCACCACCCCGGGCGTGGAGATCCAGGCAAATATTCTCAATGGCTTGCTGCAAGGGCGCAGTATTGTCGATCTGCCCGTGTGGATGGCGACGCTACTGGCCACCGCGATGGTCGCGGTGCTGTTGGGCCTTCTGCTGATTCGCCCGCGTTATGCACTGTGGCTGACCCTCGGTTGCATGGGGGCTGCGCTTCTGGGTTCATGGGGCCTGTTGCGCCTGGGCCATTGGTGGTCGCCGGCAGCAAGTCTGATTGGCATGCTGCTCAGCTACCTGATCTGGAACTGGCGGCGCCTGAGCGTGATCCTGGCCTACTTCGGCTGGGAACTGGCACGCCTGGACAACGAACCCAAAGTGCTCCCGGAGCGCCGTCGAGCGCCCGCCAGCCAGGGTGATGTATTGCAGGGACGAATCTTCGCCCTCGAACAAGCGGTCAGCCGTACCCGGGACACTCGTCGCTTCATGGCCGATGGGCTGGAATGTTTGCCTGTAGCAACCTTGATTACCGATCCCAGGGGCAACGTCCTGCTGGCCAATCGAATTGCCCGCGATGTGTTCGGCAATGAACTGGTGGCCGAAAACCTCTTGGATCAGCTCGCCGCATTAGGTTATCCACCGCTGCAGGACGGTGTTCGCCCTGCCCTGTCGACGCTGGAGATTGTCGAGTTTCGCGATACCCTTGACCGCAGCCTGCGCCTCGACCTGGCGCCGCTGCTGCCTGCAGACGGTGACGTGGCCCTGGGCTGGCTGCTGAGCCTCACAGACCTGAGCATTGAGCGTGATGCCCAGAAGCAACGGGAGACCCTGTTGCGCTTTCTGTCCCATGACTTGCGTGCGCCGCATTCGGCGATCCTGGCCCTGTTGGATGTTCAGGACACCGCCGCGCCGATATTTGCGCAGATCGAACAACAAGTCCGCCGTGCCCTGAACCTGACCGAATCATTCGTGCAGTTGGCGAAAGCCGAATCCGATGGCTACCAATTCCAGCCCAGCCTGTTCGCCATGTTGGTGCTCGACGCATTTGATCAACTCGCAGTGCACGCCCAGTTGAAAGGCATTCGCCTGGTCCATCACCTGGATGAAGACGGCGAAGAAATGGTGTGGGCAGATCAATCGCTGCTGACCCGCGCCTTATTCAATCTGTTGGAAAATGCGGTGAAATACAGCCCATCGGGCACCACCGTTACGTTAAGCCTGACCAGCCATGAAGACGCTTTGGAGTGCCGTATCAGCGACCAGGGGCGAGGAATCTCCCCGCAGGATTTGCCCGAACTCTTCGCTCAATACCGGCGCTTCGCCTCGGCTCAGGGCAGTGAAGGATTGGGGTTGGGGCTGACCATGGTCAAGGCCGTCGTGGATCGTCACGGTGGGAGAATTCGCTGCGAAAGCGAGGTGGGTAAAGGTACGACCTTCATCCTTCAGCTGCCATTGTGGCGAGACTGAATAGCGGCTTTTCACCTGTGCATAAAAAACCGGTCTCAGGGACCGGTTTTTTAATGCGGGAAAAACTTATGCACCTTTTCCGCTGTTTTATGAGCTTGGGAAATATGTAAGTAAATCAGCAGCCTATAAGCTAAAAAGAGCAATTCGCCAACAAACCGTACACAGGTTATCCACAGAAACTCAAATCACCGGCGTGTCGACCACAACCGGCTCCGGCGGCAACGAACCCATGGCCCTTTGTTGCGCTTCATTCCATGCCTGGGCACGGTCGTTCAGCGCTGCAATGGCACGTGGGCCTTCGCCCTCGGCATACATGGGCTCGCCAATGATTACAGTGATGGTGCCTTGACGCTTGGCCCAGCCGGTCTTTGGCCAGAACTTGCCGGCGTTGTGGGCAATCGGCAGCACCGGCAGCCCGGCGTTCACCGCCAGGGCAGTACCGCCACGTGAGAACTTGCCCACAGTGCCGTAGGGCACGCGCGTACCTTCAGGGAAGATCAGCACCCAAACCCCATCCTTCAACAGCTCATCGCCCTTCTTGGCCACATGCTTGAGTGCGGCCTTGGGGTTGTCGCGGTCGATGGCGATCGGTCGCAGCATGGCCATGGCCCAGCCGAAGAATGGCACGTACAGCAGCTCACGCTTGAGCACTTGGCTCAGGGGCGAGAAATACGCAGACAGGAAAAAGGTTTCCCAGGTGCTCTGGTGGTTCGACAGAATCACACAAGGCTGGTCCGGGACGTTTTCGGCGCCCTTGATCTCGAAACGAATGTTCAGGAACACCTTGGTCAACCACAGCGCGCAGTTGCACCAAAAGACGTTGATGAAACGATAGCGCGCCTTGAACGGCAGGAAAGGCGCGATAAAAAAGCTCAGGGTGCACCAGAGAAAGGAGCTGGTGCCCAACAGCAGGTAAAAGAAGAAGGTTCTGATGGCCTGCAAAATCGACATGGCGGCATTTACCGTTGCGGGACAACGCCCGCCTGTTAAAAGCGCGCTCCCGAACAGTCCTTGGTCAGGAAGTCAGAAGGGCTGCTAGTTGTTGATAAGTTCTGCGGCAACCGCCGCCAGATCGTCAAAAATCAAAGTACCTACCGGCAGGGTTTTAGCCTGGGTCTTTTCGCCTTTCCCGGTTTTTACCAAAACTGGCTGAGAGTCGACGGCTTTGGCGGCTTCCAGGTCACCGAGGCTGTCCCCGACAAACCATAGCCCAGCCAACGGCACGTTGTAATGTTCAGCAATAGTTTTAAGCATACCCGGTTTGGGCTTGCGGCAATCGCAGCCTTCATCCGGGCCGTGCGGGCAATACACCACCAGCCCTACTTCACCGCCCTGCTCGGCCACCAGCGTGCGCAGGCGCGCGTGCATGGCGTCGAGGGTGGCGATGTCGTAGTAGCCGCGAGCGATGCCGGACTGGTTGGTGGCGATGGCCACTGTCCAGCCCGCTTTGCTCAACTGCGCGATGGCCTCGATCGAGCCGGGCAGTGGAATCCATTCCGCCACCGATTTGATGTAAGCGTCGGAGTCGTAATTGATCACTCCGTCCCGGTCGAGAATCAGCAGTTTCAACATGGTCAGCTCAGTACGGAAATGTCAGCGATATTGATGAACAGGCCGCGCAGGCGCGCCAGCATGGCGTAGCGGTTTTTCCGCACGCCCGCGTCTTCGGCATTGATCATCACCGCTTCGAAGAACGCATCCACCGGCTCACGCAAGGTGGCCAGGCGCGCCAGTGCTTCGGCGTAGTTGCGTTCGGCGATCAGCGGCTTCACTGCATTTTCTGCCTTGGCGATGGCCGAGTTCAGCGAGAACTCCTTGGCATCGGCAAACAGGCCCGGGTCGACTTCGGCATTGCCGAGGTTGTCGGCCTTGCTCAGCAGGTTCGATACACGCTTGTTCACGGCGGCCAGGGCACCGGCTTCCGGCAGCTTGCGGAAGGCCTGTACGGCCTGCACACGCTGGTCGAAGTCCAGCGCCGAACCTGGTTGCAGGGCACGTACCGACAGGTACACCGAAACGTCCACACCTTCGTCTTCGTAACGCGCACGCAGACGGTCGAACACGAACTCCAGCACTTGCTCGGCCAGGCCCGCTTGCTTGACCTTGGCACCGAACTGGCCAACCGCAAACACCACGGCCTGGGTCAGGTCGAGGTCGAGCTTCTTGTCGATCAGGATCCGCAGCACGCCCAGGGCCGCACGGCGCAGCGCATACGGGTCTTTGCTGCCGGTAGGCAACATGCCGATACCGAAGATACCGACGAGGGTATCCAGCTTGTCAGCGATGGCCACGGCCGCACCGGTGAGGGTGGTCGGCAGCTCGGCGCCGGCACC